>NZ_AZFI01000120.1 GCF_001435755.1 Ligilactobacillus acidipiscis DSM 15836
TTCTATCAGTACCAAATATTATAGAACCTAATTTTTCGGCTCTTTTTCTTTACATAAGATGAAAAGTCAGTAAAACACCACAAAAACGCTTTCTATTTGGTGTACAATAATAGAGAAATTAATTGATTAAGGAGTAAGAGAAATGGATTCAAATAGATTGTCACAGAGATTACTTCACGTCGCACAACATGTGCCTGCAGGTGCTCGTTTAGCGGACATTGGATCAGACCATGCATATTTACCAGTATATTTGGCAAAAAAAGAATTTATTTCTTATGCTATTGCTGGTGAGGTCGTCAAGGGTCCTTATCAAAATGCTACAAAAATTATTGAACAAGAAAATGTACAAGACGTTGTTCATTCACGTTTAGCAGATGGGCTGGCGGCGTACTCTAAGGAAGACAGAATAGATACGATCACAATTTGTGGGATGGGCGGACCCTTGATAGTTAGCATTTTAAGTGTAGCTCCAGAAAAACTTGCCACTCACCCTCTGTTGATTTTACAACCTAACGTGGGAACAGATGCAGTACGTGGATGGTTGGAACAAAATTGTTATCAAATTACGCAAGAAGAAATTTTAAGTGAGGCAGGGCATATTTATGAGATCATCGTTGCTGAATCAGTCATAAATGTTCAAAAAATGTCCCGAGATGAGCTGTTTTTTGGACCGTTTTTAATGCAACGAAAAGAACCTGCTTTTATTGAAAAATGGACAAGAGAATTACGACGTGAAGAGAAAATTTTCTCGGCACTTACGACAGCTAAAAAAGAAAATACCGTCAAATACCTTGAAGTAAAAGAGAAAATCAAACAAATCAAAGGAGTGTTATACCATGACAACGGTCAATGATATCGTGTCTAGGTTTGAAGAATTTTCACCTAAGTGGTTAGCTGAAAAAGGTGACCCGATCGGCTTACAACTGGGCGATCTGAATCAAGAGGTCCATAAAATGATGGTTACTTTGGATGTCAGACCTGAAACTGTCCAAGAAGCAATTAGTCAGGACGTTGATTTCATATTTGCGCATCATCCTGCAATGTTTCATCCGCTGTACAGTTTTGATCTCAGTGTACCCCAAAACAAAATGTATGCGAAATTGATTGAAAATCATATTTCAGTTTATGCGGCTCATACTAATTTAGATAGTGCTCAGGGCGGAATGAATGATTGGCTTGCCGATAAATTGGGCCTTCAAGGATCTGAACCTTTATTAGGACCGTTTGAGGAAAAAACATACAAACTGGCAGTTTTTGTACCTGTTAACAACGCTGCTCACTTACGGCAGGGATTAGCTGCTGCAGGTGCTGGTCAACTTGGAAATTACTCTAATTGTTCATTTTCAGTGCAAGGAAAAGGCCGCTTTTTACCAGGTAAAAATTCTGATCCATATATAGGAAAGGTGGATCAGCCAGAGGTAGCCGCTGAAGAAAAAGTTGAAGTTGTTTTTCCGGCTAAGTATGAAAACCAAGTTTTAGCAGCGATGTATGCTAACCATCCATATGAAAAAATCGTTTTTGATCTTTATCAAATTGAAGATTCTGGTGTAAAATATGGAATGGGACGTGTGGGTGATCTTGTAAAACCTGTGAAATTAAAAGATTTTGTTGCTCAGTGTAAAGAAGCTTTTCAGATACCGGCTTTGCGTGTTGTATCTTCAGAACTGCAACAAAATATCCAACGAGTTGCTGTACTTGGCGGCAGCGGAGCAAAATTTTATACAGACGCCTTGGCTAAGAATGCTGATGTCTATGTAACTGGTGACGTCAGTTACCATACCGCCCATGATATGTTGGCAAGCGGATTAAATGTGGTCGACCCGGGCCACCACTTTGAATGGGTCTGTCAGCCAGAGCTGCAAAATCTTTTTACCAAATGGTCTAAAGAAAATGAGTGGGCAGTCGATGTGATCGCAACCACGATCAATACTGATCCATTTACATTCATGTAGTTAACAATTTTATTCAATAAAGGAGAAACCTTCATGGCAAAATATGAAAATTTAGTTCCACGTTTTTTAAAATATGTTCGTAAAGAGACTCGTTCTGATGAAGAGTCAACTACTGTTCCTTCCACTCAAAACCAGGTAGAATTCGCTAATGAGCTGGTCCTTGAATTAAACGAGATCGGTTTATCTAATGTCCGGATTGCTCCGAAAAGCAGTTATGTTTTCGCGACGCTTCCAAGTAACTTGCAAAATGACGAAAATGTCAAAAAAGTAGGTTTTATTTCACACATTGACACGGCTGATTTTAATGCCAAAAATATTTCGCCACAAGTCATCAAAAACTATGATGGCCAGTCTGAAATCAAACTTGGAAATAGTGGTTATTCCTTAACAATTGATGAATTTCCTAATTTGAAAAACTACAAAGGTGATAATTTGATCACTACTGATGGAAATACATTATTAGGTGCTGACGATAAGGCTGGTGTGACCGAGATCATGACTGCTGTAGAATATTTGGTCGCTCATCCAGAAATTAAGCATGGTGAAATAGAAGTCGCTTTCGGACCGGACGAAGAGATCGGAACAGGTGCAGACCGGTTTGAAGTGGATGAATTTGGTGCAGATGTTGCTTATACGATCGATGGTGGTCCTTTAGGACAGTTAGAGTATGAAACGTTTAACGCGGCTCAGGCCACAATTCATTTTATTGGTAAGGATGTCCATCCATCAGAAGCCAAAGGTATCATGATCAATGCTTTAAAATTAGCCGTAGAATTTGAAAATCATTTGCCAAGTGCTGAAGTTCCAGAAAAAACTGAGGGACGTCAAGGTTTCTTCCATTTGTTAAGTATCAATGGAACAGTTGATGAGGCAAAAATGACTTACATTATTAGAGATCATGATCGCAATAAGTTTGAAGAACGAAAGCAATTGGTCAGAAATATCGTGGCTAAGATGAATGAACAATTCGATGAAGACCGCGTGATCTTAGATATGAAAGATCAGTACTACAACATGCGAGAAGTTATTGAAAAGGACATGACTGTAGTTGAATTAGCTAAAAAGGCCATGGAAGATCTTGATATCAAGCCCTTGATTGCTCCAGTACGCGGCGGAACTGACGGGTCAAAAATCTCATTTATGGGTTTACCAACTCCTAATTTGTTCGCCGGTCCTGAAAACATGCACGCACGTTTCGAATATGTATCGGAACAAACAATGGAACAAGCAACTGATGTTGTTTTGCAGATCATAAAATTAGTTAGTGAAGGATAAGATATATACTAAGGTTTTCAATGAAATATCGTCGATATTCAAATTAATGGATTTTTTTGAAAATTATTAAAATAAATATGTGAATTAAGAGACACTGATCAGAATTTGGTCGGTGTTTTTTTATACTGTTCATTTAAATTTAATTAACTTTATTTAATTTTAAAGGCTGAAGGTATCATAACAAACTTACAAATAAACTTTACTAGAGGTCGATGTAGTGTGGTTTGTATTTTGTATCGGTAAATATTAAATAAAGTAAGGGACCATGTTATTTGCTAAGGTTATTTTGAGATTCACTTCTTAGATTTGAAAAGAAATCGAGGATCAATTATGGATCAAGAAAATTATTTTAATAGAACGATCCTGTAAAGACAATTGACCCGAATAGATAAAATTATAATATCACGCCGTATAACCCCCTATAATTACTGATATAACAATTTGGTCAAAGAAGGTAAGACTTTTTGCTAGCATCTAAATTTATATCTTGTATAATAGAAAGTAGCAAAATAAATTGCTAAATTATCAAAAATAAATCTTCTTAAAACAAGTAAAAATTTACAAGGAGGGATAAGGGATATGAATAACGACAGCTTAACAAATGCGGTGCAAGAAGCAATCGGTCAGGCACAACAAATAGCGATAACTCGGAAACACCAGGAAATCGATGTTGCCCATTTATTTAAATTCCTGCTTCAACCTGGCGAATTTGCAGCTGATTTATATCAAAAAGCAGGCCTTAATGTTGCTGCTTTTGAAGAGGAAGTCGATCAAGAGCTGGACAAAATTGCTGTGGTGTCGGGGATTGTAACCTACGGTCAATCAATCAGCCAAAACTTAGCTCACTTACTGCAAAATGCTGACCAGTTAAAACAAAAGCTGGGTGATGAATATATTGCGATCGACACACTTGTTTTGGCATTGATGCAATTGAAATATCATCCGTTAACGGAATTTTTAAAGCAAAATGGACTTACTGAGAAAAAGTTACAAGCAGTTATTGCTGATTTGCGAGGGGGAGAACACGTGACATCTAAAGACCAGGAAGCACAATATAAGGCATTAGAAAAATATGGGATTGACTTAGTTAAAGAAGCACGTTCCGGCAAACAAGATCCAATCATTGGTCGTGACGAAGAGGTCAGAGATGTGATCCGGATCCTTTCACGCAAAACCAAAAACAATCCGGTTTTGATCGGTGAACCTGGTGTTGGTAAAACAGCGATCATTGAAGGACTAGCACAACGGATCGTTAAAAATGATGTGCCGGCTAATTTAAAAGATAAAACTATCTTTTCTTTAGATATGGGTGCTTTGATAGCAGGAGCCAAATACCGTGGCGAATTTGAAGAACGTCTTAAATCAGTTCTCAAAGAAGTAAAGAAAAGTGAAGGCCAAATCATTTTATTCATCGATGAGATTCACAATATTGTTGGTGCAGGAAAAACAGAAGGCAGTATGGACGCGGGTAATCTTTTAAAACCAATGTTAGCCCGAGGAGAACTGCATTTGATCGGTGCCACTACTTTGGATGAATATCGTGAGAATTTAGAAAAAGATAAAGCACTTGAACGTCGTTTCCAGAAGGTCCTTGTTCAGGAACCGACAGTTGATGATACGATAGCTATTTTACGCGGCTTGCGTGAAAGATATGAGATCCACCATGGCGTGCGGATCCATGATAGTGCTTTGGTTGCGGCAGCTACACTTTCAGATCGTTATATTACGGATCGTTTTTTACCTGATAAAGCAATCGACCTAGTTGACGAAGCATGTGCTGAGATCCGTGTCGAAATGAATTCTGTACCGACTGAACTAGATCAGGTCAATCGAACGGTCATGAGACTTGAAATTGAGGAAGCAGCGCTAAAGAAAGAAACTGATGAAGCATCGAAAAAACGTTTGGCCGAACTACAGCAGGAATTAGCCAATGAACACGAAAAAGACAACCGGCTAAAAATGCGGTGGGAAAGCGAAAAAGAAGATATTAAGAAAGTCAGCGACAAAAAGTCTGAGATTGATCGCGCTAAACATCAGTTGGAAGATGCTGAAAGCCAGTATGATTTAGAAAAAGCAGCTAAATTACAACATGGAACTATTCCACGACTTGAAAAAGAATTAGCAGATTTAGAAAAGAGTGATCGCCCCGATGACTGGTTAGTGGAAGAGTCAGTTACTGAAAACGAAATTGCGGCAGTTGTAAGCCGTTCGACCGGTGTGCCAGTGTCTAAGTTAGTGGAAGGCGAGCGACAAAAATTACTTCATTTATCAGATAGCTTGCATCAGCGGATCATTGGCCAAGGTGAAGCTGTAGATGCAGTTTCGGATGCAGTTTTACGTTCACGTGCTGGTTTACAAGATCCTTCGAAGCCACTCGGTTCTTTTATGTTTCTCGGCCCGACCGGTGTAGGTAAAACAGAATTAGCCAAAGCCTTGGCTGAAAACCTATTCGATTCAGAAAAACACATGGTCCGTTTAGATATGAGTGAATATATGGATAAAATCTCGGTTAGCCGCTTAGTTGGTGCTGCTCCTGGATATGTAGGTTATGAACAAGGAGGTCAGCTGACCGAAGCCGTGCGTCGTAATCCATACACCATTATTTTATTAGATGAAATTGAGAAGGCTCATCCTGACGTTTTTAATATTTTGTTGCAAGTATTAGATGATGGTCGGTTAACCGATAGTCAAGGACGAACAGTTGATTTCAAAAACACCATCATGATCATGACATCTAATCTAGGTTCAGATATTTTGTTAGATCAAGTTTCAGAAGATGGTAAAATTTCCGCTAAAACCCATGCTGCAGTTATGAAATTAGCGCAGGAACATTTTAAGCCTGAGTTTTTAAACCGGGTAGACGACATTATTATGTTTACTCCATTATCAATGACTGCTATCAAACAAATCGTAGACAAGTTTATCGGCTTATTGTCAGATCGTTTGGACGACCAAAACATCAACTTAACGATTACTGATCCAGCAAAAGAATGGTTAGCAAAGAATGGCTATGAACCTGCGTATGGGGCACGGCCACTACAAAGATTCATCACTGATTATGTTGAAACACCGTTAGCTAAGCAGATCATAGCTGGTAAGATCATGCCGGGTTCAACGGTTGAGATTAGTTTGGGTGAGCAGGAAAACTTGATTTTTGATTCCCAAGAAAAAGTGGAAACAAAATCATAAGGGACGTTAAAAATTTGTAAAAAAGCCAAACAAAAAGCGTTGTTAGAAGTGCAACGCTTTTTTATTTGGTAGTGTGCCCGGCATGGGCAGTAACTAGGC
>NZ_AZFI01000121.1 GCF_001435755.1 Ligilactobacillus acidipiscis DSM 15836
CAGGATCAATAAGGTAGAATAATAGAAAAAGATAGCAGGAGGAATGACGATGAATCATTTTAAAGGAAAGCAATTTCAGCAGGATGTGATTATTGTAGCCGTGGGCTACTATCTTCGTTATAACCTTAGCTATCGTGAAGTTCAAGAAATCTTATATGATCGTGGCATTAACGTTTCTCATACGACGATTTATCGTTGGGTGCAAGAATATGGCAAACTACTCTATCAAATTTGGAAAAAGAAAAATAAAAAATCCTTTTATTCATGGAAAATGGATGAAACGTACATCAAAATTAAAGGAAAATGGCATTATTTGTATCGAGCCATCGATGCAGATGGTTTAACCTTGGATATTTGGTTACGTAAAAAACGGGACACACAAGCAGCCTATGCTTTTCTTAAGCGGTTAGTGAAGCAGTTTGATGAACCGAAGGTTGTAGTCACAGATAAAGCCCCCTCTATTACAAGTGCCTTTAAGAAACTAAAAGAATACGGCTTTTATCAAGGGACAGAACATCGTACCATTAGATACCTGAATAATTTGATTGAACAAGACCATCGTCCAGTAAAGAGACGCAATAAATTCTATCGAAGTTTACGCACTGCCTCTACCACGATTAAAGGCATGGAAGCCATCCGAGGATTATATAAGAAAACCCGAAAAGAAGGCACTCTCTTCGGGTTTTTGGTCTGTACTGAAATCAAGGTATTATTGGGAATCCCAGCTTAAATCATAGATACCGTAAGGGATTTTATTCTTTATTTAAAACTTTGCAACAGAACCGGCCGGATGAACTCGCCGCTACAAGCCACTTCCTGTCCTGGTATGTTAATCAGGCCAAGACTGAACACTGGTCGCCTGATGCAGCCGTTGGCGCCGCACGGCGAGCCAAGCTATTCACCCCTGAGGAGATGGTGTGCACAACCACTTTATATCGCTACATCGATGATCAACGCTTAGAAATTCGGAACATCGATCTCGTGGAGAAGGCAAATCGGCGGACCAAGCAACACAAGAGCACTAAGCATAAGCGCCTAGCCGGCCGCAGTATTGAGAAGCGTCCTAAGGCTGTCGAACGCCGCAAGCAGTTCGGACATTGGGAGATGGATACCGTTGTCGGGAAACGCAATGGCCGTGAGAGCGTCATCCTTAGCCTGATTGAGCGGAAGACTCGTTGCCAACTTCTCCGACTGATCGACGGCCGAGACTCGGACTCTGTGGAGTTTGCGTTACGAGAAATCAAGCTTGAGTGGGGTGACTGTCTGCGCACGATTACCGCAGACAATGGCCCGGAGTTCTCGACTCTGAATAAGGCCTTTGAGGACACAGATACAGACATCTTCTACGCGCATTCATACACCTCTCCAACAAGGCCCACAATCGCATGATTAGACGTGACTACCCAAGAGGCGAGTCGCTGGATGATGTTAGTCCCAGCCAGGTGCTGGCTACCCAAGACCGTCTTAACGGGCTTCCCCGGAGAAAGCTAGACTACCGTATCCCCCAGGAGTGTTTTGAGACCGAAGTGCGCCGGACTCGGCGTTCAGCACAACACGTAAGCTAAACAATGAACCACTCATAAGATAACAGGCTGTTCTTGGGAGTGTCTCAACACCCCGGCTAACTTGTTCTTGCAATTTGGGATAATAAATCTTCAGCATTTGCCTCAGTAACACGAGTGATGGTGATCGCCATGGCATTGGGCCTCCTTGAATTTGCCTTGAGCTTACCTTGCTGACGACGGTATTGCAAGACCACGAATTCTTTCCTTACATTAGCTAAAACTTCGACTATAATTATTTTGGAGGCGAGTACATGTTTTTAGATCATCGAACCATTCGCAAATTTTCCACGCAACAAGTTGACCCGCAATGCTTGAACCGCCTGATCACTGTGGCCCAACATACTGCAACCTCACATTTCTTGCAGTCTTTTAGCATTATTCATATCACCGATTCCGCACTGCGTTCACAAATCGCCGCCATCAGCCACCAAACTTATGTCGATGGCAATGGTGAATTATTGATTTTCGTGGCGGATCAATACCGCGCAGACCTATGCGCCGACCACCCTAACCAACTCAGCTCAACGGATAAATTTATCCAAGCCGCATCGGATACTTTATTGGCGGCAGAAAACCTCGTCGATGCCGCTGAAAATCAAGGGTTAGGAACCGTGATTTTAGGCAGTATCCTCAATGATCCAAAACAATTGATCTCCCTGCTTCACCTACCGAACCTCACCTTCCCGATTTGTGGCGTGATTGTCGGCTATCCCGATCAAAAACCAAACTTCAAGCCGCGCATGCCGCAAAGCTTAATGAGCTTCGACAATACTTATCATTTACCTGACGACTGGAAAACGCAACTAACAGATTACGACCACGTGATTCAGCATTACTATGCGACCCGCGATACCAATCAGCGCGAAGAAAACTTCTCCCATTTGTTAGCTAACGGTGCCGCCCATACGCCGAAAAAGCGCAGCGAACTACTCGATGCCTTGCATCAACAAGGGTTCTGTTTGAAATAACAGGATAATAAATCGATTCATCTTTTAATTTTAATTTGTGTCTTGTCAAGTGTCATGCGACAATCATCTCTAGGCAGCTGCCTCCAAAGGGGGTGTTGTCTTTGTTGAAGGATCTATTCACAGTCGTTGTCGGCCCTGTGGAGGTCGTCCTGGCCGGCAGTCGAGCAAAAAAGAATAGTTCAATTAGTGGAACCGAGAAAGACTTGACACATACAAACGCCATTTTGTATTTGAAAAAGCGCTACCATTTATGGTATGATAAAGGTGTGCAGAGAAGATTTAGGAGGCGTTGTTATGGAAATTAAAAATGTGGTAGTTGCTGGCGCCGGTGTGTTGGGGAGTCAAATTGCCTTTCAGATGGCCCGCTGTGGTTACCAGGTCAAGATTTGGAACCGGCATATTGACCGGGCCGAGAAGCGACTGGCGGCAATCAAGGCGCCGTTTATGAAAGAAATGCAAGCGACCGCGGATGACTATCAGGCGGCCTGTGATAATATTACTAGTATTAGTAATGACCTGGCGGCAACCGTTGCCGATGCCGACTTGGTCATTGAATCGGTTTCTGAGTCAGTAGAGATTAAAAAGGCCTTTTACAGTGAGCTTTGTCCACTGTTACCAGAAAAGACGATCATCACTAGTAATTCATCAACCTTCGTACCAAGTGAACTGGTTGCTTTTACTGATCGGCCAGCTAAGTTTGCCCACTTACACTTTGCTAACCATATCTGGAAACATAATGTTGCTGAAATTGTGGGCAGCCCGAAGACGGCAGCGGCAGTTATTGACGACCTGGTTGCATTTGCCCGTTCAATTAAGATGGTTCCGGTGGTATTAAAGAAGGAACAGCATGGTTACATCATGAATGCGTTACTGGTGCCATTGTTAATGCAGCGATGGCGCTATGGGCTAATGGCGTTGCCGACCCCCATACGATTGATAAGGATTGGATGATTTCCAATGGTTCACCATTGGGACTGTTTATGATTCAAGATATCGTGGGGCTACGGACGACTTATGCAGTGGTTAATAACCAGTATGAGCAGACCCACAATGAGCTCTTTAAAAAGATTGCCGATAAGCTAAAGCCAATGATTGCGGCGGGCCATACCGGTGTTGAGGCGGGACAAGGCTTCTATCACTATCCTGACTCTGAATTCAAAGATCCCGACTTTTTTAAGTAGAATTAAAACCGAATAATACTCTGCACTGATGTTTCAGCTAGCCTGATTTAGGAAGGAAGTAGTTATTATGGAACCGTATAAGGTGATTATTTGGGGATTAGGTAATGTTGGTCGAGCCGCCGTACGGATGATCGGTGAACGTCAATCGGTTCAGCTGGTGGCGGCCGTTGATAATGATCCTGAAAAGATCGGTAAGGACGCAGCTGGTTTATTTGGCTTTCCGGAAATTGGTGTTAAGGTTACTGACGATATTGACGCGGCCTTAAAGTTAGATGCTGACGTGGTACTAGTTTATACTCCGCTCCGTCATGATCCTGAGACTGGCGCATTTACACCAAGTGCAGAAGATATGGTTAAGGTTTTAAATGCTAAGAAAAATTGTATTACAACTATCCCGCTATACTACTCACAAGTTACTACACCGGACTTATATAAGATGATCAATACGGCCGCACAAAAGAATGGGGTTACGTTCATGCCGAGTGGCCTATTACCAGGCTTTTACGCTTCCCACCTTCCCCTGTACCTGTGTAACCTCGTCGACCACGTTGATGAATTAACCGTTCAATCGGGTGAAGATGATCAGGATAATACCTCTAGTTGGGTGAAGGTCTTCGGCTATGGGATGGATCCAGACAAGTTCCCTCAGGACAAGTTAAAGGCTGGAATTGCGGCCTATTATATTGCAGCGGTCTATGAAATGGGTGATCGGCTGGGTCTTAAATTTGATGATGTTAAGGTTTCCCATGAGGTCTTTACGGCACCGCATGACCTTCAAACCAGGGGGTTTGGCGTCGTTAAGAAGGGAACGATGATGGGCCACCGTTTCATTATGAGTGGCTACGTTAAAGGAGAAAAGAAAGTTAGCTTAATCTATGTTCATAAAATCTGCAATGATGTTGTGAAGGAGCCCGCCATTGATAACCATATTCATATCGCCGGGATCCCAACAATCGACGTTGAAGTACAGAATATGATGCCACTGGAGGAGAGTTATGTAACCAGTGCCGCTCCAAGTGTCGATGTTATTCCGCAATGTGTTAACGCCCCAGCTGGTTATCAACATGTATTAGACCAGCCAACTATGATGCCACTGGTTTAATACCGCAGAACCGACGAGGCAATAAATACACAGATGGGGCTATGACTTAAGTCGGTTGGATAAATCAAAAGCCAACAGCACAATACACAAATGGCCTCAAACGTTTGCGAAGCTCGAACGTTTGAGGCCATTTGTACTCACAAGGGTACGCCCCTGCCTACTCTTCTTTCTTATTCTGGGTCTTTGTCAAATCGTATTGGTGAAGATAATATGGAACACATTTACTTCGGTAAATGTGTTTTTTATTTATAAATTAAAGCAATGCGGGTAAAGAAGTTTTCTCTATTTCGAAATCCATAACAATTACGTTTTAAGACTTTTATTTTGCGGTTGATACCTTCTAAGGGGCCATTGGAATATTGGAAAAGACAGCTATTAATGACGGCAATTTTATTTTTTCTAAGAGTTGCCATAACCGTATCCATTTCTGTGTGTGTTACACGATAATGATTAAGTAATGTAGTCATTCTTTTAGAGTCACCTGTACGAATAGCCTGTAAAAGATCTTGATATATTTGATAAACAACTTTGAATTGAGGCGACTGATCAAGACCTAAATCAATGGCATTCTGCTGGGTCATATATTCATTGACGCCAAACAGATATCTAACTCTAGTAGCGTCAATCTCTGTTGCCTGTAAATGAAAAAGTTTCCATTGTGATTTAAGAATCCGATGGATTCTTGAATGCGTATCAGGTACTGTTTGAACTAAGTTAACACGTTCTTTATATAAAGCTTTACCGGCTAACTGGACAATATGAAAACGATCAATAATGACTTTGGCGTTTGGGAATAACCGATGAATGAAGCTGGCATAGGCAGCATTCATATCAACGACTACCGACAAAACATTACCGCGTTCGACTAATGAAAAATGACTTTCAAAATAGTCAATAATACTTTTACTGAGACGATCTTTCAGTAAAACGACGCGCTCATGCGTAACTGAGTCACAGCAATTGAAAGACATTAATTTTTGGCAGGAACGAAACTCATCAAAACAAAGGTGTTCAGGTAATATTTTAATCCGGTAGGATTGATGAACCTCGTTATTAATAATCCTTTGAACACTGGAGCAAGAAATAGCAAGTATTTCAGCAATTGTTTGGGTCTACACTTTCTGGTATTGGTGAATAACCAATGCCAGTTTTTTTATCTCTTTTCGGAAAAAATAAAGGACATCTGTCCTCTTTATGTTACGATTTAAGCGCCTAAACCAAATCGAAAAGAGGTATACAGATGTCCCAATTAAATTCTATCCTAAGTTTGTTCGAAATTACAGACCCAAATATATTTATTACCGGTATTTCCCAATCTACTGATCAAAATGGCCTTCATATCCATAGGATTCATGCAACACTCATTAACACACCAATCTGTTGCCCTCACTGTAATTCGGAGTCCCTCATTAAAAATGGTAAGCACTTGAGTCATATTCGTTTAGGAACCTTAAATGGTGGTCGCTATGAATTAGAGCTGAGTCGTCAAAGGTATCTTTGTCATAATTGTCAAAAAACTTGTGGTGCCAAAACAACCATCGTTCAAATGAATCATACCTTCTCTAATAATATCAACCATCAAGTAATTCAACTCGCACGAAAAAGTATCACTGCTAAAACAATTGGTTCTATACTTTTTCCTGTTGATAGCTT
>NZ_AZFI01000122.1 GCF_001435755.1 Ligilactobacillus acidipiscis DSM 15836
TAAGACAAAAAGTATGAATAATTCAGGTTTATCTATGAAATATTTTCTCTCGAAAAAAAGCTTCTATCAGTTGAGTTAACTTGATAGAAGCCTTTTAATAGTATGTCGATCAAAATCGCAGACCTGGTTATTTTGGTAAATAACCGATCTCAGTCAGGATCTCACTAGATTTCTTGATGTTTTCCTTATTATCAGTGAATGTTGCAAATACCCATGACTTTAATAAATATTTAATACCATCCTTGGTCCACTCTCCATTCTTATCATGAAGAACTAAGGCATTTGTATAATAAAGCGAATCAATAAAGACTGGGGTAAAGTGCCTGTTCGAAAATTCTTCGGCTTGAGCCAAGATCTCAGCACATTTATCAAAGTCCATCATCCGGTAATAATACAAGGTCAGATTCTTCCAGATAAAGAGTGCCCAAAAAACATAATCGTCAAGATTGATGTTTTCTAACAAGCCAGGGACCTGTTCAAAATAAAAACTGGCCTTGTCATTTTCTTTTCTTTCCAAATAAACCACGCCCAGTTCACAAGTAGCTAAGACGGTGAAAATATCAACTTGCTTATTCCGCATCTGCAAGATCCGATTAAAACCAAATAGCGCATCTTCAAAATCACGGGTCTTCCACATCTTAGCATTAGTCTTTAAGAAAAGATAATGAGCCTCTTGCTCGTTGTCGCTTAACTTATCAATTTTATCGAGAGTTTCTAATGCTCGATCATACTCATTGTTCATACTAAATTTATCGGCTTCATCTAAAAAACGTTGGGCGGTTAAAACTTCATTATCAACCACAACATCCTCAAGTTTCAAACCTAAACGTGCAATGATCTTAGCTAAAATATCCCCTCTAGGAGAGGTAGAATTTCTTTCAAGCAAACTGATCGTCCCTTGAGTTGTGATCCCCTTTGCCAGATCTTGCTGAGAGATACCTAACTTTTTTCGTGTATCTTTAATTTTTTGGCCATCTATCATAATGATTTCCCCTCTTAATAGGTACATTTTCTAAAATAATAATTACAGCTTAATGCTGAATTAAAATTTCTAGCTAGCACTACTTTATAAACTAGATAGTTTATAGCTATTTGTCAAATAGTATGACTCCTATACTTAAAAAGTTTAAACAATTTTTGCATAAATTGCAAAACATAAGGTTTATAAATCAAATATCTTATCTTTTTTACCCTATTAAGATATTCTCAGTACTCCAAACAACTTTTATATATATGCTTATTCTCTTTAAATATTGCTTAATTGTCAAGTAAAGCATTCCATAATTAATAATAATCAACTTTAATCATATTAAATGAGAGCCATTTACTTCATAAAGGCTCATTTTATAGTTCATTAAATTATATCCAAGTTAATATCTACTAATATTTAATACACAGTTTAAGTTTGGGCTAGTTTAATTATTTCTTTTAGAAGGCTAAAAGTATGTTGTCCACTAGTTTATATTTTGTTTTTAATTACAAAAAAACTGGAACAACAATATTGTCATTCCATTAAGAAATTAAAATTTATTTATCAAAGACTTTCTCTAGATAATTTCCAGCATCAACATGTATCGTCTTATCTTCTGAGTTAACTTGGTCAACTTTCAATAATGAAGTGTAATTATCCACCAATCTTTGACCTGTAAATGATCCTTCAGCAAAAACTGTGATGCCAACCAATTCAGAATCAAATTCTTCGATCATTGACTTCATTCCGTTAACAGTTCCGCCGCCCTTCATAAAATCATCAACAACTAAAACGTGCGAACCTTGCTTCAAACTCCGCTTGGATAACTCCATTTTTTCGATTCTTTCACTTGATCCAGAAACAAAATTAACGGAAACTGTCGCACCTTCGGTAATTTTAGAATCACGACGAACTATCACAAATGGGACATTGAGGTATTCAGAAACGCTTTGAGCGATCGGAACTCCCTTAGTTGCAACTGTCATAACGGCATCGATCTGTTTATCGATATATTCCCGCGCGATCACGCGACCTACACGCCGTAACACATCTGGCCGGCCTAAAAGGTCAGACAAGTAAACATATCCCCCTGGTAATAAGCGACTTTCTGAAGACATTTCAGTTACCATTTCATTAATAAAATCACGTGCTTCATCTTCGACGATCGACGGAATAAAACGTGCACCACCAGCGGCACCAGGAATTGTTTCTAAGATGCCGATCCCTCTATTTTTAAAAGTCCGCTTAATGATAGCCAGATCTTCAGAAATCGAAGATTTAGCTGATTCATATCTATCCGCGAAAAAAGTTAATGAAATTAGTGTGTGCGGCCTTTCCATTAAGTAATTAGTCATGTCGATCAAACGATCGCTTCTTCTTGTTTTCAAATTTCAACCTCCACTAGCAAATTATTCTTTAAATTGAATTTCACTTCGTTATTATACGCTAACTTTAGCAAATATAGTAGTTTTTTTATGTATTTAAGCATTAATGTTCGCATTTATGAAAAATAAGCTCTTAAAAGCTTGAATTTTTTCAGTCTATTACAGAACAAATTAACGTTCGCGTATTACGAAGCAGCAAGATTTAACTTATCACTTTTTACGAGTTTCGTCAATCTTTTTATTAAAATAGCTAGTCACTTGACGTTTGTATTGCTTACTTAATTAAATTTTCCCACTAATTATCCGTTAAACTGTTTTAGTTAGTCCGTTAGGCTTTTAAAATTGTATTATTATAGATATAATTAAGTTTAACAAACGTTTAGGAATAAGGTGAGACCTTGGAGATCACAGAAAAGGCCCCGGCCAAATTAAATTTGTGTCTAGATACCCCATTTCGACATCCTAATGGTAGTTTTGAATGGGAGATGGTAATGACAGCGATCGACCTGGCAGATTATGTTCATATTGAAACCATGTCTGATGACGACCGGATCACTGTCAAAACCGACAGCGGCTTTTTACCTTGCGACCAACGCAACTTAACCTATCAAGCCGCAAAAAAAATCAAAAGTCATTTTGGCATTGAAACAGGCCTTAAAATTTCAATCAAAAAAAATATTCCGGTTGCTGCTGGAATGGGGGGCGGTTCAGCGGATGCAGCTGCAGTTTTACGAGCGCTGAATAAATTATGGAAATTGGGATTGTCTTCCAAAGAATTAGCACAGTTCGGACTGTCGATCGATTCTGATGTTCCTTTTTGTGTCTATAGTCAAACTGCACTCGTGACGGGGCAAGGCGAAATAGTCACCCCTCTTAGAGAATTACCAACAATGTGGTTCGTTATTGCTAAACCTCCTGCAAGCGTCTCTACTCCCTTTATCTTGAAGCAGATAAACTATGATAACCTAGAGCATTTAAATGTCGCTCAACTCGTATCAGGGATCAAAGACCAAGATTTCAAGCTGATCACTAGTAATATGCAAAATGTTCTAGAACCGATCTCCGCTGCTCGTTATCCGGAAATAACGAGGATCAAGCATAAAATGCTTCAATTCGGGACCTCTGCAGCTTTAATGAGCGGAACTGGACCAACTGTTTACGGAGTTTGCCAAAACTATTCTCGTGCTGCCCGTGTTTACAATAGTTTGCGGGGGTTCTGTGAAGAAGTCTATCTGGTGAAGTCTATCACTTTGAAGGGCTCCAATGTTCATACAATAAAATGATCTTACCCTGTTTTTTGAAGAAAACAGAGTAAGATCATTTTATTAAAAAAAAGCCCTTTGATGTTATCATATCAAGGCGCATTTTTAGTCATTATCAAAATTTAATTCAATGTTTTTAGTTAAAACATCTGTGTAACTAAAAGAGACGCGTTTGACCGCATTCTCATTTTGGTCAAGGTCAACAACGAAAACAGCAGGAAATGTCTCACGTAAAATTCCATGTCTTGTAGTAACTTTTTTGCGGCCAACCTGAGTTGTTACAGTTAAATTATTACCGATGCGGTCATCTAATTTGGTTTTGATCGTAGCTATCGTAACAGGCATTTGATCCACTCCTTCTAAAGAGCAATGATACCACTTTTTTACAAAAACCGCAATTATACCACACCAATAATTTTACATCAACAAAAATAATAAATTTTTTATTTACTTTTTGGTACTAACTTTTGTTCTTCTAAACTATCGCTCAGCTTGACAAAATCCGCGACACTAAGCCTTTCTGCTCTGATTCCTGGCTCGATTTGCGAACTGTTTAAAGCAGAAGTTAATTTGTTTTTAATATTTTCATCCTTACCATATAAGCCTAATAAATTATTCCATAAACTTTTGCGCTTATGCATAAAACTCCCACGAACTAATCTTTTAAAATTAACTTCATTTTGTGGATGATATTTCTCCTGCCGCCTTTTTTTCATTGATACAATAGCAGAATCAACTTTAGGGCTTGGCACGAACACTGTCTTAGGTACAGTAAAAGCGATCTCACTGTCAGTTGAATAAGCAACTCCGATCGTTAAAGACCCATAGTCCTTATTTCCGGGGCTAGCTGTCAAACGTTGTGCAACTTCCTTTTGCATCATAACCGTGATCGACTCAAAATCTGCCTCTTCATCAAGGAGATGTAATACGATCGGAGTCGTAATGTAATAGGGCAGGTTGGCAACGATTTTTACCGCATGCTGCCCATCAAAATGTTCTTGGATCAGGGCTGATAATTGTGTTTGTAAAATATCACCATGTAAAACTGTAATGTTGGCATAGTCTGCTAAAGTTTCTCCTAAAACAGGAATCAATCTTTCGTCGATCTCTAAAGCCAATACTTGATGGGCATTTTTTGCGAGCTGCTCAGTCAAAGCCCCAATTCCAGGTCCGATCTCGATCACATCATCATCTGCAGTAACATCAGCCGCAGTTACTATTTTTTTTAACACATTCAAGTCAGTCAAAAAATTTTGTCCTAAGCTTTTTTTGAAGGTCAGACCATAGGTTTCCATAATTGCTTTAGTGCGTGTACCAGAACCAATTTCCGGTCTTTCATTATCACTCATTATTTTCCTCCATCTCGTTAACGTATTGTAAAGCTTTCTTAAATTCTTCTGGCGTGACTTGAAATAAATTTAATCTTTTATATAGTTGTTTGCCATTTACATAGCCGATCCGTAAAAATTCGCATAAAACTTCTCTTCTTTTTCTAGCATTGGGTCCAGAAATCAGCTTAGCGGCTAACAGATCCGCTTGTGTGATCTGCGGCTGCGCTTCAGGAACTTCTGTATACAAATGTGCTAAAGCATCTCTGATCGTTTCAGGGGTTGCATGTTCCACTCCTAGACTTCCTTGTCCATGAGGCACAGCATCTTTTTTCTTCAAAAAGGCATGCTTTACTCCTGGTACAGCAGCTTGGATCGTCTTTCTGGTTTTTTCTCCAGAAAAATCGGGATCAGTAAAAACGATCACTCCTCTGATCTCATTTAATTCATCAATTTGTTGCAAGACTTCATCGCTGATAGCTGAACCCCTGGTTTCGATCGTATCGGCATTAACGGCCATGTTGATCCGTTTAGTATCATCTTTTCCTTCAACTACGATCACTTCTTGAATCTTCATTTTTTTACTCATTTAAGGTGTAAAACTCTTTTCGTATTTTGATAAGCAGCTTCTGCAAGTTCAAAAGCAGGTACTCTTCGAGCCTCCGCAATAAATTCTAAAGTGTAACGTGTCATGGCAGGCTCGTTTTGCTGACCACGATATGGCACCGGCGTCAGGTATGGTGCGTCTGTTTCAACTAATATGTGGTCGAGCGGAGTTTTAATAGCAGCCTCTTGAACTTCTTTTGCATTATTAAATGTTACCACACCGCTATATGAAAGTTCCATTCCTAAGTCTAAAAATTTCTGTGCCCACTGCCAGTCTCCATTAAAACTATGCATAATTCCGCCATAATGGCCGACATCAGCTTCTTTTAAAATCTCATAGCAATCAGTAAAGGCGTCACGATTATGCACACTGATGGGCATTTCAAGCGTTTGTGCTAATGCAATTTGCTTTTTAAAGACTTCTTTTTGCAAATCATGGTCAACGCCGCAATGATAGTCGAGCCCTATTTCACCGACTGCAACTACTTTATCCTTCTTTAAAAAATCTGTCATTTTCTTCTCTAAAGTCAGACAATATTTTTTGCTATCTTCAGGATGACAACCGACTGCGCCATAAATATGCTGGTAGTTTTCTAATAATTTTCCTAATTCAATAGTGCTTGGCTCATCATAACCAATAACCAGCATCGCCTCAACACCCAGAGCTTTTGCACGCTCGATCACGTCTTCCCTGTCGTTTTCAAATTCAGCAGAGTTAATATGTGTATGTGAATCAAAAATTTGCATCAGATACTTCCTCTCCTATTTTTAAGACATAAATAGTTCTTGCTAAACCCCGCTTATCCTGTCTGGGTCTCACAGTGCCAGAAACACAATATGCTTAAAACCCGATATACTCGCTTCTTCCCGCTTGCCTC
>NZ_AZFI01000123.1 GCF_001435755.1 Ligilactobacillus acidipiscis DSM 15836
AGAAGTTAGGAGAAGAATTAGCCAATTTGGAGAAATCAGCTAAAAGTTAGGGGAAGAATTAGCCAATTAGAGAAAAACGGCTAAAAGTCATGGGAAGAATTAGCCAATTAGAGAAATCGGCTAAAAGTCAGAGGAAGAACTAGCCAATTAAGAGAAATCGGCTAGAAGTCGCCGGAAGAATTAGCCAATCTGGCAAAATCGGCTAAAAGTTCACTCCAATTCAAACCGCATCAGCTAAAACCTGTCTTTCCTGAATAATTACAAACGAAAATCCCAGCCAGTTTTTGATACACTGACTGAGATTCAAATTTTAAAAGTTATTTGCTTTGGTCTTTTGCTGAACTATCTCCGGTTACTCTTGTTTCTACGTCTTTGGGATCAACATCTGACAAGGCAGCTTTTTCTGGGGCTAAAGCGTCTCGAATGTCAGTTAATAATTGAACTTGAGGATCAACTTCTTCTTCCTCTTCTTTCTTCGGCATGATTTTGTTGACAGACTTAACGATCAAGAAGACGATGAAGGCGATAATTATGAAGCTGATGATCGAATTGATGAATGTCCCAAATTTAAATGTAGCATCGCCAACTTTTAAGACCCAGTCGGAAAAGTCGATCCCACCAATAAATAACCCGATCAAAGGGTTGATCAAGTTTTCCACTAATGAATTTACAATTGCTGTAAACGCACTACCAATGATGACACCAACAGCCAAGTCCAGCACATTTCCTTGTGCAATAAACTCCTTAAATTCTTTTAACATGTATTAAGCACCTCTTTCAAAATATGTACAGTGAACATTATAAGCACTATCATTATTTTACGAAAATAATATGCTTATCTTTTTTCAAAATCATTTATTCAATAATTTCGAGATAAAATAGCTCAGATGTTTCTAATAAGGAGTAATTTCATCTATAATAAAGGTGACAAAATAATATTCTTACTATAGAAAGGAAGTTATTTTATGGATATTATGCAAACGATTTATCAGCGCCAGGCTGTCAGAGATTTTTCTGACAAACAAGTACCTACAAAAGACCTGCAAGATATTATGGATGCAGGACAGGCAGGGCCGGTCGGCATGGGCGAGTACGAAAAATTTCATTTTACGTTGTTGACAAATCCCGGTGCTATCAAGCAAGTTGAAGCAGACAGTGTCAGCAATCCATATTATGGTGCACCTGCAGTTATTATTATTTCGGCGCAAAAACAAGACAGTTCAGTTGGTTCAATGGAATGTGTCTCCGCCGGCGCAATGATTGAAAACATGGCCCTAGCGGCGACCGGCAAAAACTTGGCCAGTTGCGTGATCATGGGTGCTCTAATACCTTTGAGCAAAGATGATGATCTGTTAAGCAAGTTGCAGATCCCCGCTGGTTTTGCTCCTGTGATCTCTTTAGCTGTCGGCTATCCTGCTGAGTCGATCTCTAAACCGACTAAAGGACGTCATGAAGTAACCCAGACTATAATTTGATAAGCATAATTTGCTGCTTTTTGCCAAACGTTTGTTGGTAGAGTAACTGTCCGTAAGTGGTCAGTTACTCTTTTTTTAGCTTTATTGCAGTTTAAAACAACTGGTATGATAGGCAAATGTGTCACTTTTTTACAGCAGTTTGAAAAATTACAGTCAAGTTACATAAAATCTGTAATTAGCTCCATAAAATAGTAAAATAAGTTTTTTTCGCAAAAAAATAAAAAAAGTTTCTGAATTTCAAAAATATTTTAAGAAAGGCAGACTAATTTTTTTAGATTTTGTCACATAGTTTACCAACCGCCAATGTACTAGCGTTAAGCATCTTCTGTTTATTTTGTGGACAATATTCTTTGAAAATATATTACAAAATATTACAAATGTAACATAACATTACGAAAACAGTGGCTTTGTGTCAACAAATAGAAATTACTGTGTAACATTAACTTCATATACTAGTCATCGTCGGTTCGAGAGATGAACTGAAATTTAGTAAGCAAGTTCGTCAAGCACAAGGCTTGAGCTTGCTGGGGGCTCTAAAGAGTTTAGAGCTGTTAGCCAAAAATATACAGGAGTGAAACTTTTTTTATGAATTTGAAGCAAACATTACTTACAGTCACAGCAGCAGCCGGATTATTTGGAATGACAACTATTGCAGCCAACGCTGATACAGTTACAGTCAAAGCAGGAGATACAGTTTCAGGAATCGCAGCAGCTAACCATACAACTGTTGCCGCAATCGAAAAAGCAAATGAACTTGCTGACGTTAACTTTATCCTTCCTGGTCAAAAACTTGACATCGATGGTGAAGGTAAGGTTAAAGTTGTTGAACAACCACAACAAGTGCAGGCACCTGTTCAAGCACAAACAGCTGTTCAACCAAAAGCACCCGTACAAAAACAAGCACCTGTTAAGACACAGGCACCTATTCAATCTTCTACACCAGCCGCTTCAAGCAGCTTGAATGGTTCAGAAGCTGCTGCTAAAGCAGCAATTGCTAATCGTGAATCTGGTGGCTCATACACAGCAACAAATGGTCAGTTCTATGGTAAATACCAATTAGACAAATCTATGTTAAATGGTGATTACTCAGCAGCTAACCAGGAAAAGGCTGCTGACCAATATGCTATTGCAAGATATGGTTCATGGCAAGGCGCTTTGAAGCATTCAAACCAATTTGGTTGGTACTAAGAGCAAAACTTAGTTAAAAATAAAGTTAAAAAGTGAAGCCGGTCAGAGATGTAATTCGTTTCTGGCTGGCTTTTTTGAGCAATAATAAAACCGGCCCGCAAGCATTTTCAACTTGCAAGTCGGTTGTTTTCTTTATTAAGAAGGCTGAATTTCAAAACGTCCCTGAATACCGCTGGGGTCAATAAAGGTGATCTGACCGTTGTCAGCTTGCTTAAATTCAATGCTTAAGCTAGTGAGGTGCTCAGCTATGCGATCAAGTTCCGCAGAATCTGGCACATAGAAGCTGAAATATTTTAAGCCAGTTTCATTTTGGGCTAAGGGAGCGTCATTGCGGCTCAGCCAAACATTTGCTCCGATATGATGGTGGTAGCCACCAGTCGCTAAAAACTTGGCGGCCTCACCGAAGTTAAACTTGAGTGAAAGGCCTAAGATCTTGGTATAAAAATCTTGTGTCTGGTTGACATCAGAGACACTTAAATGAATATGACCAACCATAGTATTGTCTGGAAACCCAGTCCATTTTTGATCAGCAGCTTTTAAAACGCCTTCTACATCCATTTCTAAAGTGTCACTAGGGATCTCGCCGTCTTCTTTAATGATCCATTCTGAACGCGGCTTATCATGATAGACTTCGATCCCATTACCTTCTGGGTCGGTCAGATACAAGGCTTCACTATAAATATGATCTGCAGCGCCACTTAATGGAGCATTAGTTGACACATAGCGGATCAAGGCATTACCGAGGTCTTTTCTGGTCGGCAACAAAAAGGCCGTATGATAAAGACCTGTTCTTTGCTGAGCAGCACGTTGGCCGTTGATCTGGAATAAGTAGAGCAGCGGTGTGCTGTCGGCACCTAAAACAGCTTGCTGTGTTTCTTGCTGCAGTAGTTTTAGACCGATGATCTGAGTATAAAAGGCGATCATCTTTTGCAAATTGTTGACTTTTAAGGCAACATTGCCAGGGTGAGTTTTTTCATCTAATTGAAACTCGGGAATTATTGTGTTTGTCATAATAAGGCTTCTTTCTGTATTGTTAAATGTCCGTCGATCAGTTAAGTTTTCGTATGACAGACAAGAAAATCCCTATCTATCCAGCTCAGACATTAACACGCAAAAGACATGCTGGAACTTCTGAGTCTGAGCTGCTTGTTTCATGGGTGCCATGCTGTTTAATCAACGCTATTTTCTTTTTGAACATCAGTCAAAGTTTGGGGTGTAATCCCGTGACCAACTTGATATTCGTGGTAGTGGACGTTTGCAAAATGTGCGGCCATAATTTCATGAACGTGACGACCGATCTCAGGAGAAAATAGCGGGTCTATTGATCCTTGAGAGATAAAGATCTGTGGGCTGGACAAATTAGTACCCAGGGTCGCTTGCGCTGTTTGTTCAACAAATAAAGGCAAACGTCCGCTAAACAATTCTACTTGCTGAAATAGCTTAGGATAGTTAACCACTAGACCGCTCCCAATGATCGCTCCTTGACTGAAACCAAGGTAATGTAGAGGATGAGCGGTCAATTTTTTCTGAGTCAAAAGTTGCTGGATAAAACTATAAACATTTTCGATCGCGGTGCCGATAATTGTCTCTTCTTTTTTAGAACCGCGCTCAAAATTGACGTCGAAAAATTGATAGCCATCTTGGAAGACTTGATCGCCTTGCAGTGAAAGCTGAATCTGGTCTGATGCGAGCTGGTCTAGCACAGGCTGCAAGTCATTGTAGTTAGTGCCCATTCCATGGAGTGCGATAGCGATCGGGGTATGTTTGTCCCAATTTTGGGGATAATTTAAACGATAAAGATATTGCATCATTACACCTTCTTAAATAAGTCAAGTTAAGTTAAATAATATTATTTTTGAAATCTTTAAAGGAAGGCTGTGCTTCCTGTGTTGCCGAGACAAATATATCACACTTACAAAAAGTAAGCAAATTATTTTTACAATTTGTCTGTCAAATCCGGCAACCCTTTCCAATTTCAGGTAAAAACTGGTAAAATTGAAGGGAATAGATATGCAATGGCTTTTAAAATTTAATTAGCCTGACTGTTACAGAACTGACGTAGGAGGGGATCGTTTCATGGCAGTATTAGTATTGGGTGGAGCGGGTTATATTGGCTCACACACCGTTGATCGTTTGATACAAAAAGGTGAAGATGTTGTGGTTGTTGATAGTTTGATCACAGGACATCGTGATGCAGTTAATAAAAAAGCTAAGTTTTATCAAGGTGATTTGTCTGACCAGGACTTTATGCGAACAGTTTTTGCAGAAAACCCTGAGATCAAGGCAGTTATCCATTTTGCTGCTTTCTCGTTAGTGGCAGAATCAATGAAGGATCCGTTGAAGTATTTTGATAACAATACGGCTGGTATGATCAAATTACTTGAGGTCATGAATGAGGTTGGCGTTAAGAAAATCGTCTTCTCATCGACTGCTGCCACATATGGCATTCCTGAATCAATGCCGATCAAAGAAAGTGATCCGCAAAAACCGATCAATCCATATGGCGAAAGCAAGTTGATGATGGAAAAAATCATGCGCTGGTCTGATGAAGCGTATGGTATCAAGTTTGTTGCTTTGCGTTACTTTAACGTTGCTGGGGCCAAGGAAGATGGCTCGATTGGTGAAGATCATCATCCAGAAACACACTTGCTTCCGATCGTTTTACAAGTTGCGATGGGCAAACGTGACAAGCTGATGATCTTTGGTGATGATTACAATACCCCAGATGGGACTAATGTTCGTGACTATGTTCACCCGACTGATTTAGCAGACGCACATATTTTGGCTGTCAAGTACTTGCTTGCAGGTAATGATTCCAACGCCTTTAACCTCGGTTCTTCAACAGGATTTTCTAACAAGCAGATCTTGCAAGCTGCTCGTGAGGTTACGGGTAAGGAGATCCCTGCTGAAAAAGCGCCTCGTCGCGGTGGAGATCCAGATACATTAATTGCTGCTTCTGATAAGGCACGCGAAGTGTTGGGTTGGAAGCCGCAATTTGATGATATCCATAAAATTATTGAAACAGCTTGGAAATGGCATTCAACTCATCCGCAAGGCTATGCTGATAAAGACTAAAAAACAAGGTAAAGTGAACCGCTTAAGACGAGCATTAGCGGACAGATGTGTTACATCGCGCTGTTTGGCGATGTAATGCGTCTGTTGGATAAGAAGTTTTGGTTCACGCAGCCTGACTAAAAAGCAGCATTGAAAGGTGCTGCTTTTTGCGTACAGTAATTTTCTTGCTAAAAAAAGAGGCTTAGCTTATGATAAAGGCAAATAACTAACGAGGTGAGCGACTATGAAACAAAAAGTACAGAATCATTTGAACCAGGCTGCTTTTTTATCAGGAGTAGCGGCTTCAGGCTTCTTACAGACAGGACTCAAAGCAGCTTCGGCAACAAGAAAACATTTGCGCCCTAACAAACACGAACAGCAAGAAAGGGTTGTTTTGGGTCGAGTCAAATATCACCCTAATGTTAAAGAACCGGTTGACATTTTAAATGGGATTAAAAACGATTTAGACGATATTAAAGATGCACTGGTCGATATCGCTGAAAAAAGATAAGCTGATCATGTGGCGTGAAAGAGTACGTTCATATTTATAACAGCTATCGTTTGGATAACTATAGTCGGTATGCTAGAATAACAACGACTAACAAATCATTGTTTCGAGGGCAACGTGGGAGACTACGCTGCTTTTTTTGCTTGAATTTACACTTTAAGTGCAACACTAAAGCAAAAACGTCGCGTTCCCAATT
>NZ_AZFI01000124.1 GCF_001435755.1 Ligilactobacillus acidipiscis DSM 15836
GTTACTGCCCATGCCGGGCGCACCTAAAAAATCACCCCATCCAAAAGATGAGGTGATAGTGAGTTATTTGCGGAGTTGGCACACATTATTTATTTTGTTGCTTCAATAAATTTATCTACTTCTGCAAGCTGGTTATCGTTCAGATCTGATTTTATTTTCGGAGCAAATCCATGCAGAAACATAGCATCTTTACCGATCCTAACGCCGCTTTCCTTCAGTGCAGACATCAATTCTTTTTTGATAGAAAAAACACCGCCCGAAGTTCCAAACATATATACTTCACCAATTTGACTTGGATCAAGCTCCTGAGCGAATTTTTTTAATTCAGGATACATCTTACCGTGAACGGCCCCGCCCAAGTATAATTTATCGATCTGCCCCGTCAGAGGTTCCTCAACGGACAAAGCTTCTACACCTAATTTTTCGCCTAGAAGTTTAGCAACTTTCTTTGTATTACCTGATTTAGAACAATACCTAACTGCGATCAATTAATTCGCCACCTTTATTTAATAAACATTTCCAGCCACAAGCTTCTCTCTCCATTTAAAAGCTATTTTGCAGCTTTAACTTCTTGCTTGAGTTCTACCAACATGGATTCTTGGATAACGTCGTCTAATTCTTTTTCTTGACGAGCTACTTCATCGTCATCCCAGTCAAAGTACTTAGTCATTTCTTTGATAACGGCTGGAGCCACGATATCCAACTTGTCGCTCTTGAATAAAATGTGATAAGTCCGCCGCATGAGATAATCAACAGCTGATAATGTCATTTCTTCATCAAGTGAGTAGTTTAAAGCAGCAGTTTCTCCCAAACTCAAACCTTCTGCAGGTCGGATAACCTTTGCGCGTTGGAAAATATTATGAGCGTTGGAACCAAACAAACTTGCAATTTCATGAGCTTCATCCTTGACCAAACCGACTTTAATGCCTTCTTTAGCGATCTCATCCAAAGCATCTTCTGCATGATCTGAATCAAAATCTCCACCTGAAACCTTGATCTGTGCTGAATCTTTTAATTCAAAGCTTTCACCAAATGAATCTTTCAAGGCAGCAACGATCATATCCATTGCACCATTAGCCATTACCCGGTAGTCGGTCAATTTACCGCCAGCTAATGTGATCAACCCATCATTCGCCATCTTCAACGAACTTCCACGAGAAACTGCTGAAGGAGCTGAAGTATCACCAGCATCACTAGCGCCTGAAACTGCATCAACTTCCTCTTCTTTTCCTTCGTCTTCAGCAGCAACTAACGGACGAATACCTGCCCAACTTGCTTCAACGTCATCAATTGTTAAATGCGCACTTGGATATTTCTTGTTAATGATCTTCAACAAGTAGTCAACATCAGATTGGTCAACCTTAGGATTTTCCAAATCACCATCGTAATCTGTATCAGTTGTACCAAAGTATGTCTTACCTTCTCGTGGGATAGTAAAAATCATGCGCCCATCATCCGTACCCGAACCAAAGTAGGTTGGTTGTGGAACGCTTAAACGTGACTGGTCAACAACTAAATGGACCCCTTTTGTCGGACGCATTTGCGACTTCTTGGAGCTCTTATCGTCTGTGCCACGCACCAAGTCTGACCATGGACCAGAAGTATTGATCACAACATTGGCCTTGATCTCAAATTCTTCGTCTGTTAATAAGTCTTTGACACGGGCACCGTTCACCTTACCATTTTCATCATGCAAGATCTCAACACACTTGACCCGGCTGAGCATTATTCCGCCTTCATCATGAGCCTTCTTAATATTTTCAACTACCAAACGGGAGTCGTTGTTTTGGTAATCTAAATAAACGCCCGCGCCTTCCAAATTTTCAGAGTTCAATTGCGGTTCGCGTTTCAATGCTTCAGCTTTATCGATCGTATAGTTAGCATATCGTGTTAATGGTGAATCACCTTCGATACCTGCCAAATGATCATAAAGATCCATTGCAACTTTAACAGAAAACATTGTAAAGGTCGTCCCAGGTTCGTCATAGATCGGCAACAACATTGGATCAGCTTGAGTCATATGAGGAGCAATATGCTGTACTACGGCACGTTCTTTAACAGTATCTGAAACAACTTGCACATCGAAATTCTTAAGATAACGAATACCGCCATGAACTAAACGTGTTGAGCGTGAGGAAGTTCCAGCGCCAAAGTCTTGCATATCTATCAAGGCAGTCTTCATTCCTGCGGCACTAGCTTGAAGAGCAACACCTGCTCCTGTAATACCACCGCCGATGACTAACAAATCAAGCTGTTCGTTTTTTAACTTGGAGATCTCTTGTTTTCTTGTTTCGATTGAAAATGACATAAATTTCTCTCCTTTATTATTGGCTGAGTTTTCTAAACAGTTATTTCCGATTCTTTATTAGTCTTCATCCGGAGAATATGGTTCAAATGAGAATGTTTGCGCAGCGGCCACTGCCGATTGCCAACCCGAATATAAGGTTTCGCGTTCAGCTGTTTTCATTTCTGGTTTAAATACTTTACCGCCAGTCTGGATCTTCTTGATCTCGTCGAGACTATTCCAGAAACCAATACTCAAACCAGCTAAGAATGCTGCACCTAAGGCTGTAGTTTCGAGGTTGGCCGCCCGATCGATCTCAGTGCCTAAAATATCTGCCTGGAACTGCATGAGATAATCATTCTTAGCTGCACCACCATCGACTTTTAACTTAGGAATGTCTATCCCAGTATCCTTTTGCATTGTATCCACAACATCTCGACTTTGATAAGCTAACGATTGCAGAGTGGCCTTGATAAAGTCATTACGTGAAGTGCCTCGAGTTAAACCGAAAACAGCACCTCTGACATCCGAATCCCAGTATGGAGCGCCTAAGCCGGTAAAGGCTGGTACCACAAAGACTTCATTGTTGCTGGTCGATTCTTTAGCGGCTGGTTCTGAATCTGGCGCAGTTTCTATCATTTCCATTTGATCGCGCAACCACTGGATCGCAGAACCAGCAACGTAGATACTACCTTCAAGTGCATAATTGACTTGACCATTGATCCCATATGCGATCGTTGTTAATAAATTATTAGCTGAAAGCTTTGGTTTAGTCCCGGTATTCATTACCGTAAAAGCACCTGTACCGTATGTGTTCTTGACCATTCCTGGTTCAAACGCCAACTGACCGACTAATGCCGCTTGCTGGTCACCTGCCATCCCGGAGATCGGGACCTGACCGCCATAGAAATGGTAATCGATCGTATTACCATAAACTTCCGAATTGGAACGAACTTCAGGCAACAGCTCAGCTGGAATATGCAACAAGTCTAATATCTCTTGATCCCACTTCAAGTCAAAAATATTGAAAAGCATCGTCCGACTGGCATTAGAATAATCAGTAACATGAGCTTTGCCGCCAGTTAGTTTCCAAACAAGCCACGTATCGATCGTTCCAAACAACAACTCACCGTTTTCTGCTCGTTCTTGTGCACCTGGTACTTGATCAAGGATCCACCGAATCTTGGTAGCGGAGAAATATGCATCAGAGATCAAGCCTGTTTTTTCATGGATCATGTCCTTATAACCATCAGCAATTATTTTATTAGCTAATGGAGCCGTTTGCCGTGATTGCCAAACGACTGCGTGATAAATTGGTAAACCCGTCTTTTTATCCCAGATCACTGTAGTTTCACGTTGATTAGTAATTCCGATCCCAGCGATTTGATCTGGTTTGATGCCCGAGTTGATAAAAGCGTTTGCAATTGTTGACTGCACTGAAGTCCAAATTTCATTTGCATCATGTTCTACCCAACCAGGATTGGGAAAATATTGTCTAAACTCTTTTTGAGATTCTGCAACTTTTTGGCCATCATGATCAAATATTATTGCACGTGTACTTGTCGTGCCTTCATCGATCGCTAGTAAATATTTCTGAGCCATTATGTTTCCTCCTCATATACGCCTGCGCTTATAAAAAGATGTCCGGACATCTTTTGCTAGAAGTTTTAATTCTCTTTCACAATTATTATTGTACATTCTCTTTTTAGAAAACGGTAACATGTAATTGTTTTCATTCATAACTTCAGGTTATAGCTTTCAATAAATTCTTTATTTAACAATTATTTTTACATATATTTATAATTTTTATAAGCTGAATAAGAAATATACGTTTGTTTGTTTCGTTCATTTAGGATCACTGGCTGATATTTTTTTCACAATTATAATGATTGCAAAACTTTTGCCAGCTAACCGTCACATACCACGAATCTATTTACTTGAGCAGCAAATAAAAAAGGGACCCCCATCCTGATTTATATCTCATTTGATATAGTTTAGGATGGTTTTCCCTTTTATGTTTAACTTAGGCTTCCATAAATTGTAAATACTTATTCAATAATTTGCCAATTTCCGGTTTTTTATGGATCGCAACAACATCATATTGCAGGTCTGGAAATTTTGGAATGTATTTCAAGACATTAGGATAAAAATCAGGGATCGAAAATTCTCGCGGATATAAAGCCAGGCCCTTCGACAACTCGACATTAGCAGTGGCAGAATCAAAGCTATCTAAGTAAACTACCTCTGAATAATTGATACCCATTTTCTTTAAGATCATGCGAATTTTTTGCTGGACATCGTTGCTGTCTGTTGCTGTCCACTTCTGCAAAAAAAGCGGTTTTTTCTTAACAACTTTAGCTTTAACCTTGCCTTCATCATCGAAAATGTCTTTATTAGCTAGGATACAAAAATTTGCTCTACCGATCGGCACAGAATCGATATTCTTGATCTTACTAACAGCAGTCGAAAAACTGACCAAAATATCATAATTACCAGTGTCGAGTTTCGTAATACTGTCAGAAAACGATTCGGTATCCACTTGGATCTGCAAAGTTGGGTCCATTTTCTTCAAGTTCTTCGCCAGGACAGTTGCCCAATAGCCAAATCCACGTAAATAACGAATCTTCAATAGCTTTTTCTGGTTCCCCGAATGTTTCAAGTTGGATAAATTGTTAGCAAAAGACTGATATTCTTTGATTATTTTGATTGAATCATGATATAAAACTTCTCCCGCTGGGGTTACTAAAAAATGAGAAGTCGAGCGGTCGATCAACTGAACATCCAGCTGTTGTTCTAGGTTTTTCACAGAATTACTAATAGCGGTTTGCGAAATAAAATTTCTTTTTGCTGCGGATGTAAAGCCTTGTGTTTCCACAACATCGACAAAATATTTAAATGGCAAAATGTTATAATTCATATTAATTCACAACCTTACACTAACACATAAACAGTGACTAACAGTGGTCAAGCGATTACTTTCAACCCTCTTTATCCGAAAACTGAATTGTTTAAAGCCGCCTCATCAATATTTCCTTTAAGAGGCCAAATTATTTTAACTTCATCATATTTTTCTAAATTATTCTCGGAAAATTGCTGCAAGTCTGCCTGTAAAACTTGGCAAGCAGGCTGATCTGTTATCTTGGGGAAATCTATTTGCACATTGTATTGTTCTGATCCGATCTGGGTCTGGCACAAATATGTTCCTTTTGGAGGAAGCTGTTGCAACTTATTGGTGATCATGATCTTTCGATCTGGCAACAATTTCCCTTCGATCAAATATTCATGACCAAGCAGACTAACAGCATCCTCCATTTTTCCTTCAGAAATCAATTTACGGATCCTAGTGGAACTTATTTTATGGTTGTGTTCATTTTTTTTAGGAACTGTCACTGTTTGAAAGTTAGCCTCACCCAGTTTTTTTAATAGTTCCATATCACCCAGACCATACTTGCCGAACGTAAAATCAAAACCCGCAACGGCTACTTTAACTTGCAAGTCGATCAAGTATCTTTGTACAAAATCTTCTGGACTCGTAGCGGCAAAGTCACGGGAAAATTCAACTACAAAAAGATAGTCGACTTTTTCTCTTTTCATCAGATCAATTTTTTCTTGTAATGTATTTAAATATCGAAACGAAGCTTTTTTTGGATCAGCAAATACCATTGAAGAATGGCGATCAAATGTCATTACGGCCAAGGGCAGGTTCTTTTCCTGACCAAATTTACGTGCCGTATTGATGACTTGCTGATGTCCAAGATGAACTCCATCAAAGAAGCCTAATGCCATTACCATCGGTCGTGCGAAAAGTTTAGGCTTAAAATCGCTCGATTTTAGATAATAAACCTCCAATACTTCTCCTCCATTCTAATCTCTTAACTCAATTCAGCAAATATAGCGTTCATTGAACTCTATTCATATCAAAAACTAGACTTCAATAATTATTAATTTACTGGCTATTTCAAGTTCACATTGTAAACGATTTAGTTACACATATACTCAACAATACACCATAAAAGTAGGCTTGGCAATTCTCCGTAAAAAGAGGATAGTGTCAACTTTGTGTGGGTAAATTTTT
>NZ_AZFI01000125.1 GCF_001435755.1 Ligilactobacillus acidipiscis DSM 15836
AATTTTTAGTTTTCAGACAGTCCCTAGTTAAATCAACCTGGAATGTCGTTTCAATTACTCCGGCAACACAACCTTAAAAATCGTACCGGTTGGATAGTTATCATGAACGCTGATCTTGCCATGATGTTCATCCACGATCCACTTGGCGATCGACAAACCTAGGCCATTTCCGCCTGTTTTAGAATTACGTGACTTATCAGTTCTATAAAAACGATCAAAGATCTTTTCTTTTTCAGGGTCGTCGATACCTCGGCCAGTATCCAAAATTTCAAACACTAGATTCTTTTTGTTTACTTTGGCTGAGACATTGATGCTCCCGCCAGAAGGAGTATACTTTAACGCATTGTCCAATAATATCACTAGCAGCTGACGGACCAGATCCGCATCAAAATTCACTCGTCCCTGGGCCAACAAGTTGGTATTCAAGACTTTATTTTGACTGTCTGCGATCTCGCCAAAAGGTTGAATAACCTTATTTAACCACGGTTCAATATCTACTTCTTGTTTGTTGATTTGAATCATACCAGAATCTGAACGGGCCAACGTCAGCAGTTGACTGCTCAAAACTTTCATGTGTTTTACTTCATCTAAAGTGGTTGAAACTTCGACTGCATGATCCATCACTTGATCACGCGGTTTCGTCAGCAAAAACTCCATTTGATTTTGAATGACCGTTAGTGGGGTCCGTAATTCATGGGCTGCATTGCTGCTAAATTCCTGCTGGCGTTTCCAGGAACGCAAGATCGGTTTCATATTTTGCCGTGAAAGATAATAGCAATGGCAATGGCCAAGATCCAAAAAGATGCCAAAGTTACCATTAAAGACTTCCGAAAACTATTGATCGCCAGCAATTCCGAGTCAATGTTTTCTAAAAGTAAAACATATCTGCCAGCATACATGGTATTCGCATTTTCTTTGGGAACCTTAACTAACAATTTGCGAAAATAATGGTTCGAAGTTTGTGTATTTCCAGTATAAAGGGTCATGGTCTCTTTTTTATTGACCTTGCTTTTTTCCAGCGGGATCTTAGTGAAAATTGTCAAACCATTCAAGAATTCATTACTGTTGATCACTTGACCTTTTTTATTATAAACAACGGTCATGGTCCGAAACTGTGCGGTATTCGCAGGAGGCGCCTGTTCCCTTTGCGGTCTTCTTCCTGGTTGCGTCCGGCGAAATTGCGGGGCTTTTTTATCCGTCATGATTTGTCTTTTTTGGTTATTCAAACCACTATCGATATTTTGGTAAATTGACCGTTGAAAGAAAAAATAAATCACACCGCCTAACACTAGAAATAAAATCGCAAAACTAAGCAAGATCTTGAAGAATAGTCCCCAACGTTGTTTATTTTCAAAAGTCCGTGGTTTTATTTTTTTCAAATACATCACTCACCCTCTAATTCAAACATATACCCAACATTGCGCAGAGTCTTGATCGGCTGTGTCCCGGCAATTAGCTCGATCTTCTTTCTTAAATTGCTGATATAAACCTCTACCACAGACAAGGCTGTTTCTGAGTCAAAACCCCAGATGCGGTCAAAGATCTGTTCCTTAGTCAAAATTGTTTCTGGGTTCTGTAATAAATAAACTAACAGATCATATTCCCTGCCGACTAAATTCACAGGCTGCCCTTTGACCAAAACAGTTCTTTTACTAGTATCTGCTTCAAAAAAACTAACCTTAAGCACATTGTCACTGCCTATCCGACCTGCCATTTTTAACAACGCCTTGATCCTCATCAACAATTCTTCACGGTGAAATGGTTTGGTTAAGTAGTCATCCGCTCCTAGCTGAAAGCCCTGTAATTTATCAGGCAAAGTGTCCTTGGCAGTCAGAACTAGAACTGGCATGTCCAGCTTATCTTCGGTGCGCCACTTCTTTAAAATATCATACCCGCCAACCGTTGGCAGCATTAAGTCTAGGATCACCAAATCAAATATTTTTTCCTCTCCCAACATTTGTCCCTCTAACCCATCAGTGGCAATAACCGTTTCAACTGATTCATTTAAAAAACGTTGGATCCCTTTTGCCAAAGACTCATCATCTTCAACAATCAGTACTTTTAAAGTATTCATGCTGTTTTACCCCCGTTGATCTCGAATTTATCGTACTTTCTAATGCTTAACAGTATGCCACTTTTTATTAAAAGTCCACATTAACCCAAATTTGTAAAACTTAATTTGCTTTTTTTAAGCCACGTTTAAGAAAAGTCCGCTAAACTCAATTTTGTTCAGTTGAAAGCACACTAGAAGATCGAAGGAGGTAGCATAATGAAACAAAATTTAGGGCAATTAATAAAATTTTGTATGATCGGCGGTATCAACACTTTTCTCACTTATCTTATTTATCTATTACTCTACCAGTCAACTGGAAACACCTTTGCAATGGCAAGCGGTTATGGCATCACTTCATTGTTGGGCTTATTATTCAATGATCACTGGGTCTTTAAGGCTAATTCACCCAACTTCTGGTTAGTTCTCAGATTCTATGCCACTTACGGTCTAACCTGGTTACTTAGTGTAGGCCTAACGTTTGTCGCTTCCAACTGGTGGAACTTTCAAGCAGAGTTGATCCCGCTTTTTTGTTTACTAATTACGACCCCCACTAATTTCTTGCTCAGCAAGTTCTGGGTCTTTAAAAAAAGCAGTAAAACGATCCAAGCTTAATTAATCGAAAAGAGGAATGGCATATGTCTGAAACAAAAAAAAGAAGATTTAACGGTAACAGAACAAAAAAAACGAAGGTGGGACTTTGATCCTTACCTGCTAGTAATTTTACTTTTGGCATTATTCTTATACGGCTGGGCGATCTGGCAGGCTGGGTCCGCCAATTCATTTTATACAGCAGCGATCACCAGTATGACTCAAAGTTTTAAAAATTTTTGGTATGCCAGTTTTGATCCGGCAGGATATATCACAGTCGATAAACCGCCCGTTGCTTTATGGTTCATGGCGATCAGCGCTAAAATCTTTGGCGTTCATGGGTGGAGCGTTGTTTTACCATCTGTTTTATTCGGAGTCGCTTCGGTCTACTTAATGTATTGCTTGATCAAGCCTTATTTTGGCAAACTTGCCGGTCGTTTGGCTGCTTTAGCAATGACTTTAACACCGATCGTTGTCGCAGATTCACGGACAAACAATATGGACGCGACTTTAATTTTCTTCTTACTGCTGGCTTTATTCTTTTTAGAAAAAGCCGTGATCAGTAAAAAACCGTGGTGGGTCATGGGAAGTTTCGCGCTAGTTGGCGTAGCCTTTAATGTCAAAATGCTTCAAGCATTTATGATCTTACCAGCGATGTATTTATTTTATTGGTTAGCAGCTCGGGAAAATTGGAAGCAAAAACTAAAGAAGCTAACGTACGGCACAATCGCCCTAGCAGTCTTCACACTCGCGTGGCCTTTATCGGTCGATCTGACCAACTCCAGCAACCGGCCTTATGTCGGTGGGTCAGAACACAACTCAGTTTTAGAACTAGCTTTTGGTTACAACGGTTCCGAACGTTTGCTAGGACAAACCACTGGGACCGGCAGATCATTTGGACAAGGAATGAACAGTAAGAAAAAAGGTCAGGTCCCAGGTGGCGGCACGAAAAATAACAAACAAGCTATGGGCCAGCGGCCAACGGGAAATAAAAAAGGCCTGCAGGCTGCTGGTAAAAAACCAGGTAATTCCATGAAAGGACCACAAGCCCAAACAGGTGGCCCTGGCGGCACGAGAGCTGGCGGTAAAACTGGCGGTGGTGGTGGTGCATTCGCCATCGGAACAGCCGGACCGTTGCGGATCTTCCAGTCTGACTTGGGACCACAAATTGCATGGTTATTACCATTTGCTCTCTTCGGTTTATTCGGCGGAATGATTTACTATCGTGACAAAAAGAAAAAATGGTATCAGCTTACCCAACAACAAAAACAAACTTTGTTGTGGGTGGGCTGGCTAGTCCCTGTTTATGGATTCTTCTCAATTGCTAGTTTCTTCCATCCCTATTATATGATCATGCTGGCACCAGCGATCGCAGGTTTATTCGGGATAGGCGGTAAGGTTCTGATCGAAATGAACCGTTCTTTACCACGAACAAACTGGAAATTTTATTTGCTGCCGCTTGCGTTACTTGCAACAACGGCTTTACAAGCATGGTATGTTTACAGCTACTATCCATGGCTGACTTACTTTCTGCTCGCCTTAGGCATTGCTTTAGCCAGCGCATTAGTCTTAGTCCACGATCATTTGACTAAAAAAATGGCAGTTATCGGCGGCATCACTACCATCCTTTTGAGTCCAGGCTGGTGGTCACTGACCCCAACGCTAGCAGCCGAATCTTCAGCGATCCCTTCTGCCGGTCCGGACCTATTGAGCGGTAACGGAGGAGCTGGCGGAGGCATGGGAGATTCAAACGTCAACAAGAAATTTTTAAGTTATTTGCAAAAACATCAGGGCAAAGCTAAATACTTGATGGGCACTAATGATTCAAACAGCGCAGCTCCATATATTATCAAGAGCGGCAAAGCTGTGATGGCCCTAGGGGGATATAACGGGACTGATGAGGCTCTGACGCTTAAACAGTTCAAACATTTGGTCAAAACGGGACAAATCAAATACTTTTATATTAGTGGCAAAACCGCCTCAGCTTCATCAGGTCAAATCGGCAAAATACTTCAGTGGATCAAGAAAAATGGCACTAAAGTAGCTGCTAATAAATACGGCGGAACCACAAGCTCAACGACCAGCTCCTTGTCAAAAAATACTAACCCTAAAAATGGGACCCCCAAAATGGGCGGTGCACCTAATTCACTTGGTAACCAAGCACCTGGTCGTCAAGGTCAACCCGGCGGTATGAACAAACAAGGAATGCAGCCAAATAGCTCTGGTATGAAAAAAGGACAAAAACCTGGTAAGAAACCTACGAAACGTTCCACTAAAAAAATAAAAAAGGGTTCGCTCAAAAAAGGAACCGGACAAATGGGCATGGGTGGAATGCAAAGCGGCGTACTTTATGATTTGAGTTCGATTTATTAAATAACTTTCGTATTCCATGTGTGATAGAGAAGGGAGAAATTCTAATGCGAAATCTAATTTCAATAGTCTTACCTGTTTATAACGAAGAAGAAGGGATCGTAAAAACCATTGAAGTTTTAGAACATTTTATTGAAAAGCAACCCCAAGATTTTGAGTTGATCTTTATTGATGATGGTTCGCTAGATTCAAGTGTTGCTTTGATCAAATCAATGCAGCAAAAGTTTTTGAACATTAAACTCATTGAGTTCTCGCGTAATTTTGGTCATCAACTGGCCATCTCAGCGGGGATCAGATACACGATGGGAGACGCTGTAGTAGTTATGGATGCAGACCTCCAAGATCCGCCAGCCGTGATACCGGCGATGATAAAAGAATGGCAGGATGGAGCACAAGTAGTTTATGGCAAGCGCAAAAGTCGCGAAGGAGAATCGTGGTTTAAAAAAACATCGGCTGCAGTCTTTTACCGTTTATTACAACGGGTGACAAGTATCAACATTCCTGTCGATACCGGCGACTTTCGTTTAATGGATCGTCGTGTAGTCAATGAGCTGAGAAAAATGAATGAAACTGATCCATTTGTCCGCGGCTTAGTTAGTTGGGTCGGTTTTAAACAAACTTCCGTCGAGTATGAACGGCAAGAACGTTTTGCAGGTTCGTCAAAATATCCCTTAAAAAAGATGATCAATTTGGCGTTAAGCGGGATCACATCCTTCTCAGATTTCCCACTAAAATTACTGATCTGGACTGGCGGACTCTCGTTATGTTTCTCAGGGATCTACCTGTTGACATCACTGATCATCGGATTCACTGAATTAAAGTTTTTGATATGTACGTTATTTGGACTAGTCGGCCTTTCATTGATCGGAATGGGTTTATTAGGGATCTATATCTACAAAACATTCCAAGCTTCACGCAAACGTCCACTTTATATCGTTTCAGAAACAAGTGGTTTTTCCCAAAAAAGCCAACAAAACTATTTAAAAGTTGCTCATTATTAATGGACGACGCCGAAAACACTTAAAGAGAAAAATGCTTTTACAGGCAGAAAAAAATAGAATTTTATAGAACATGAGTCAAATTCACTTTCACTATGAATTTGGCTCATGTTTTTGCGTTGTTTTCATCTTTTCCAGACAGTAAACAAAATATTTAAGTTTTGATTAAGGTAGCTCCTATATACTGTGAGTTAAGAACCTGAATTATTCATACTTTTTGTCTTAAA
>NZ_AZFI01000126.1 GCF_001435755.1 Ligilactobacillus acidipiscis DSM 15836
GCTTAACTAACTTCAACAACAAGTCGCTAAAACCACGATTTCTTGTTAAAGTCCGTTAATGCTCAGCTTCTGCTCGCATTTCTCCACCTTGTTATAAAAAAAGTTACTTCTATTGGGCTTCAACTTTGCTTTTGCTGATGTCCGCTAGAAGTAACTTTTTTGCTTGTGTTTTTTATTTATTGGAATAGGTTGCGATCTCGATCAGGTTTTGGTCATAGTCATGGATATAAATCGAAGTCATTTGACCTTCAGATCCATTGCGCTTAACTGGTCCTGCAACAATGTCGACAAAATAGCTTTTAAGATGGTTCATAATATCATCAGCCTTATCTTTGACAACGATGCACAGGTCAGTGCTGCCACTCGTTGGGGCTGATGCTTGTAATTTTACAGGCTGATCGATCTGGCGCAAGCGGATCAACTGATGGCCGCAACGAATTGTTTTTGTTCCTGCGGTACTTTGTTCCGGGAGCTCTTGCATATCAAACACTTCATGATAAAAGCGAAAAGCCTGCTCTAAATTATTGACGGGTAAAACAATATGGTCTAAACGACTAACTTTCATTTTTTGACAACTCCTATATTTCTTACAAAATCATTTCCATGATTATTATAACAATCTCAGTTGTAGATTAACATAGTTTGAAGCCACTGCTGTCAGTTAGTTTGTGTAAGTCAAAATTAGGTGACTATAAAATTTTCACACCTGTAAGTGAGTCCTTTTACTTGACGAAACTTTTAATTTTGTTTTTACAATTAGCGAAATAAGAGGAGGCATAACAGATGGAGAATATCAAGTTAAACAATGGTGTAAAGATTCCACAATTAGGACTTGGCGTGTTCCAGATCGAGGATGATAAGGTGCTCAAGCAGGCCGTTTTAGCCGCAATTAAGGCTGGTTATCGTCATTTCGATACGGCTACCTTATATCGTAATGAGCAGGCTTTAGGTGAGGCATTAGCCGAATCCGGGATAGCACGTGATGATTTGTTTGTCACATCGAAAGTCTGGAATACTGTGACAACTTATGATGGGACTAAGCAAGCTTTTGCAGACAGTTTGAAGAAATTGAACATGGATCATTTGGGCCTGTACTTGATCCACTGGCCAAAAGAAGGCTACTTAGAAAAATGGCGTGCACTGGAAGATCTATATTCACAAGGCTTAGTACGTGCGATCGGAGTTTCTAACTTTGAGAAGAAAGACCTCGACACACTGTTGGCACATGCTCGAGTTAAGCCGGCAGTTGATCAGGTTGAAACACATCCTTATTATCAACGGCCAGAATTACATGCCTTGTTGAAAGATCTAGGGATTGCTTATGAGTCTTGGAGTCCCTTGGGACGTGCTAAAAATGGCGCACTGCAAGATCCACTCTTGCAAAAAATTGGTCAGAAGCATAATAAAACGGTCGCTCAGGTCATTATTCGGTGGCATTTGCAAAAGGGTGAGATCGTGATTCCTAAATCGACCCATGAACAGCGGATCTTTGAAAACAGCAATGTTTTTGATTTCGCTTTGTCAGCTGATGAAATGAAGCAGATCGAAATTTTGGATAAGAACGAATCAATGAATTAAATTACTTGCTGGTCCAGAAGTTTTGAGGTTGCACCCTGTAGCCTTGAAAAATCAGCAAGTTCATAGATTTAAGTCACGCTGGGGTTGAAATTGAAAACAAAAAGTTACTAAAAAATGAGATGCGGAAAATCGTTTGTGATTTTCTCCATCTCATTTTCAGTATTAAAGCTATTTTTAAAATTATGTTAACAAGAGTTCAGCTTAATCCTTGTCAAATGGTCCTTGATCAAGGTAAGCATTCAGCATCCAAATTTTCTTATCGATGTCGCTCTTGAAGCCGTTGATCATATCCTGTGTTGGCTGATCATTTTCTTCATCGGTAATATCGATGGCTTTTTGGAACTGATCTCTAACATATCTGAACTGATCGACTAAACGTTGCATTAACTCTGGCAATGTGTACTGACCGTAGTCGATTTTTTCGTCAGGTAAGCCGGTGTTTTCGATAAACTCATGTGTTGTGGCAAATGGTGCACCGTTTAAGGCGATCAAACGTTCAGCAACTTGGTCCAGCTCGTCAGCAAATGCTTCGTTGAATTCATCCATCTGTGGGTGCAAATTAAAGAATTGCTTGCCCCGCATATACCAGTGAACTTGGTGAACGTTGGTTTGGATCTGTTCCAAATCAGCGACCAGTTGGTTCAGTTGTGCACGTGTCTTAGGATAATCATATTTTTGATTCATAAATAATAACTCCTCCTTAAATATTGGTGATCCTCTTACATCTTCATTATATGATTAATGTTTGCGAAATCAAGTAAATACTCTTTAAATTTTAGTGTTTTATAATATTTATAAATGAGTTCGCTAAATGTTTTAGATATAGGAGTAGATTTTTTAAATTCAAATATACAAATGATCTTTTTACGGTATTTTAAAGGAAGTTGTAGTACTAGCTGGGTGGTACTTGCGGGTCCGTACCAGTGGAATTACTTTAAATGAATACGTTATAATTAACTTGTGATGAAAAATACTTTTAACATCTTAATGGACGTAATAAAATGTAAAACTTATTTTAGTGAGACAAAGAAACTTGTTGTCAAAGGAGTGGATTTTTATGTCAGTTGATATGGATAATAAGTTGAGTCAATGGAATTTGGATTATACACAAGGAAAATTAAGCCTGACAGAACTTTTGTCACGGTTGCCTCAACACCAGCAACGCTTTTTTATGTTCGGGATCCCGACTTATAATAATTTAGGCGACCAAATGATCGGTTTCGCGCAGAAACTTTTTTTCCGGCGTAATTTTCCGCAACTACTTTATATTGAGATCACTGAACCGCAGACAGATCAAGCGATAGCTGAACTTCAAAAACAACTTCGCCCCAGCGATATGATCGGCTTTATCGGGGGAGGGAATGTTGGGAGTTATTACTTGAACCATGAACGTGCACGCCGCAAAGTTTTCAGCACTTTTATCGATAATTTGACGGTCTCATTTCCACAATCAGTCAACTTTAATGAGAACAGCCGGCAGGGGCAAAGGGAGTTAGGGTTAAGCCAGGAAGCCTATGGTAAGAATCCTAACTTGACCTTGTGTGCTCGTGAGACTCAAACGTTTCGCCGTTTTCAGCGCTATTTCGATAATAATGTTCTCTTCACGGGTGATATGGTGCTCTCGCTAGACCCCTTGCCTGGAAGAGGAAAACACGATGGCGTACTAATGATCATGCGCCACGACGATGAAAAGGTGACGGGTGATGATCCGTTGGACAAAATTACCACAGTTTTAGAGGAGTCTGATAGGTCTGTTTATCAAACTGATACAGTCGTGCCTTTTAAAGTTGAGGATGGTCAAGAAGACGACCCTAGCAGATCGACCTTGAAATTAAACGAACGCTGGCAATTATTTACGAATAAATTAGACGAGATCCGTGCCGCTAAAGTTGTGGTGACTGATCGCTTGCATGGGATGATTTTTTCAGTCATTACGCAAACCCCGGTCTTGGTGTTTGACAATAGCTATGGCAAGGCCAGCACATCTTATCATAACTGGTTCGCTGACCTAAATTATGTCAGACAGACCAACGATACCAGTCCAGAAAATGTGCTTAAAAACATTGAAGAATTAGAAAATATCAAACGAGTGGATCCATTAGAATTTGACCATAGTTATGATGCGTTGCTTAATCTGATCAACAGCCATTTGGTTGAAGAAGCTTGATATTTTCAGAGAGTTTTTAAGTTAAATCATTTGCCTAAAATTATTGATTATATTATTCTACAGTCAGATACTGAGAGGTAACTATGATATGCATCGCTCAAATAGGCTGAGGCTAGGAAAAATTTATTCCTCAACCTCAGCCTATTTTATTTTTGATTTATTGTATGCGTTTTCTTGCTATCGATTTATTCAAACGTTTGCCAAGCTAATGATCTTTATTAGCATACATGCGTTGGCCGGTTTCAGCATCGAAAAAATAAAGATCTTCTGGTGCGACTTGCAGCGTGACTTGCCGGTCATGCGGACTGCCTTTGATCTTACGTTCCAGTTGTGAAACGATGCTGCGCTCATGAGCTTCCAAATACAACAAAGTATATGCACCCATGTATTCAGCGTAATGCAACTGCGCTTTGAAGGTGAATTTTCCGTGCGGCTGTTCCTGACCTTCTTCAGCTGGCGTCAACGGGCTGGTCTTTTCAGGACGGAAGCCGACAAATATTTCCTGGGTTTCTTTTGGGATCAGCTCTTTTGCAATCAAAGCGGAAAGATCATAACTTGTTTCGCCGACCTTGAAGTGTGCCTCAGGATCAAGAAAACCGCGGAAAATGTTCATGCTGGGAGAGCCGATGAACCTGGCTACGAAAATATGATGCGGATCATCGTAAAGGTCGGCGGGCGACCCGGATTGCATGATGATCCCGTCGCGCATCACGATGATCTTATCCGCTAGGGCCATCGCCTCGGCTTGGTCATGGGTGACATATAAAGTTACTGTTCCAAGTTGCCGGTGTAAGTCGATAATATCTTGGCGAGTCTTAACTCTTAGCTTAGCATCCAGGTTTGACAGCGGTTCGTCCATTAAAAAGATCTCTGGGTCACGGACCATCGCCCGACCTAAGGCGACCCGCTGACGTTGCCCCCCCCTGAAAGCTGAGCCGGTTTTTGTTCAAGATAATCTGTCAATTGCAATTTGTCAGCTGCTTGTTCAACTTTTTCTTGGATCGTCTCCTTATCTTGCCTGGCGATCTTGAGGTTGTAAGCCATATTTTTAAAAACTGTCATGTGCGGGTATAAGGCATAATCCTGAAAAACCATTGCCACATTGCGCTTTCTCGGATCGATCGTGTCGAAACGCTGGTCATCGACCATGACTTGTCCTTTGGTGATCTCTTCTAAACCGGCAAAACAGCGCAGCAAAGTAGACTTACCGCAACCTGAAGGACCGACAACAGCAACAAACTGTTTATCTTCGATACTTAAATTAATATCTTTTAACGTATAATCCGACTGATTTTCATATTGTTTATATAAGTGTTTGATCTCGATTTTTGCCATCATTGGTGTCCACCTTTCAAATTATGGGCTTTACTGATCCATTAGAAATGAGTGAGACTTTGCTGGACTACTGAAAAGACTATTTCTTTTTGAGAGTTATGTGCCAAGATACAACAAGGAGGGCTGACCTATGCGAAAGTTGAAATGCTTACTAGTTTTATTACTAGTTATTGTAACACCATTTTTGTTATCTGCCTGCAAATCTGCTGAGTCTCCCAACTCAACACAAGATAAAAAAGTAACTATTAACTTTTTTAACCAAAAACCAGAGATCACGACGCAGTACCAAAAGTTGATCAAAATGTATGAAAAGAAACATCCAAATGTTTCTGTCCAGTTAACAACTTCTGGGCAAGGCGGTGGTGCAGCTGCTTTGCAATCTAAGTTCTCTTCAGGAGAAGCACCTGATATTATCATGCTGGGCGGTTTGCCTGAAATCGACCGCTACAAGGAGCACTTATTGACTTTAAAGGACATGTCAGCCACTAAGAATACCTTACCGCGTTTGATTTCAGGCGGAATGACTGAAAAACATCGCTTGGTAGGGATTCCCGTTGACTTGGAGGCCTATGGGGGGGTCATTAACAAGGAGGTTTTTCAAAAAGCAGGGATCGATCCAAATCGGATCCATAATTACGCAGAGTTTGTCAGTGCTGCCCAAAAAATCGATGCTCAAAAAGACAAGTTAAGACTACAGGGTGTTTTCGGTTTTAACGGCGCAGACACCAATTCGATTACCTCGATGTCAGCCCAGTTCACATCTGACTATTATAAAAATGATCAAGTCAAAGCCTTTGACAGCAAGAAATTCCCGTGGACTAAAGAGGAACGAATGAAACAGTATTTGCAGCTAGTCAAGCAATATAGTGTTAAACCGATCTTATCTGTTAAGTACGATGAGTCGATCCAAGATTTGCTGTTTAACGGTAAAGTGGCCATGATCCCGCAAGGTAATTGGGTCATCCCGACTTTAGACGGATTGCAAAAAGGCTGGGTCCAACAAAAAATGGGGATGCTGCCCTATTATGTCAAAGACGATGGGTCAGATGAATTGCTGACTGGGTCGTCGTGGTATCTGGG
>NZ_AZFI01000127.1 GCF_001435755.1 Ligilactobacillus acidipiscis DSM 15836
AAAAGTATGAATAATTCAGGTTGATAGTAGATTTAAAACTTTGCAACAGAACCCTTAAACCGGCACCAAAGGATTCAAATGACAATTGAAGCGGGCTGTGACGATAGACCATACGATAACCTCCGAGTAGGTTCCCAAAAAATGCAAGGAAAATGCAGGAAAACAGCTAATTCCAATGGATTTATTATACCGCAATAATGCATATATTAGCTTAACTGCCTGAATTATAGAATTTTTAAGCAGTCACTATTTAATTAAAATGCGACATCCCAACAACGGGGTGGCGCATTTTTGTTTGCAATGCGGTGACAAATGGGCCGGAAACAAAATAAGTGAGTGATAACTCATTTTAATGTTGACAAACCGAGATGTACTGATTATACTAAAGCCATTAAGTGAGTGAGTATACACTCGCTTTGAGAAAGAGGGTTATTAAAATGGCAACGGATTATGTCATCGCCAAGCAGGTCCGCAAGCACTTTGGTCATCAGCAAGTGCTCAATCAGATTGATTTGACACTGCCGGCTGGAATGATTTATGGCTTGATTGGGCCATCAGGAGCTGGGAAGACCACCTTGATCAAGAGTATTTTAGGGATGGAAGCTGTGGATAGTGGCACTGTTAAAGTCATGGATACAGTGATGCCCAATAGGGCGGTAATGGCACAAGTAGGGTATATGGCCCAAAGTGACGCTTTGTATGAGACACTAACGGCCCGTGAAAACCTGACATTGTTTGGGCAATTGATGAGCGTTCCAAAAATAAAGTTAGCACAGATGATTGATTATGCAGCCGGATTAGTTGATTTAACGTCCCAATTAGACAAGCGGGTCAGTGGCTATTCGGGTGGGATGAAACGGCGCTTGTCGTTGGCAATTGCCCTGATTCAGGATCCCCAATTATTGATTTTAGATGAACCGACCGTTGGGATTGATCCAGAATTACGGCAACAAATTTGGACCGAACTAAATAAGCTCAAGGATACCGGTAAGTCGATGCTCGTGACAACGCATGTCATGGACGAAGCAGAACGGTGTGATTATCTCATGTTGATTCGGCACGGGATTGCGCTTGCTGAGGGGACACCCGCGGCACTGAAACAACAGTATGCAGTAGATACGATCGAACAGGTCTTTTTGAAAGCGGGGCGGATGCAAGATGCGAACGATGGCAATCGTTAGACGAGTTTTTAAGCAAATGTTACGTGATAAGCGTACCTTGGCGCTGATGTTTTTGGCACCATTGCTGATTATGACGCTGATGTATTTCTTATTTCAAAACAACACGACGCAAGTAGCAAGCTTGGGTGTTCATCATGTAGACCAATCCGTGGTTAACGTGATCGATACCAAAAACGTGACGATTCATCATTATGATAGTTCACAGGCACGGAAAATGATTAAGCAGCATGATCTAGATGGCTATTTGACTCAGAAAAATGGTCAATTGACGATTACTTATTCAAATAGCAATCCAACCAACACGTTTTTAATTAAGGCGAGTTTACAGTCAGGATTAGTCAAGTTGAAAATGAAGACGCTGGTGACCGTTACTAAGAAACAGCGCGCGGCCCTTGAATCGCAACAAGCCGCTTTGAAGAAGCTGACAGCAGCCCAGACACAAGCAACGGTGACCAAGCTGAAGACTGCCATTGCACAAGCCCAGGCCCGCGGTGACCAGGCAACTGCTGAGAAATTACAAAAGCAACTCAAGCAGGCCACAGCCACGACGTCTAGTTCGACTCAGTCAGCTAAAGCAACCAGTTATACGACTAAGTCTCATTATATTTATGGTAGTAGTGATTCAACGTTCTTTGAAAACTTTTTGCCAGCCTTTCTCGGTTTCTTTGTCTTCTTCTTTGTGTTCTTGATTTCTGGCGTTTCACTTTTGAATGAACGCACTACTGGAACCCTAAGCCGGCTACTTGCAACCCCAATTCGACGGAGTGAAATTATTATGGGCTATCTAATTGGTTATGGGGGCTTTGCCATCATTCAGACTGTCCTGACCGTTGTTTTTACAATTACGGTCTTCAAGATTCACTTAGTTGGTAGTATTTGGCTGGTCTTTCTGACTAACTTATTATTAGCGTTAGTGGCTTTGACCTTGGGTATCTTTATTTCCACCTTTGCTAACTCAGAATTTCAAATGATTCAGTTTATTCCACTGATTGTTGTACCACAAATCTTTTTTGCTGGGTTGGTTCCAGTCGATGGCATGGCCAGTTGGTTGCAAGCAATTGCCCACATCATGCCGTTATACTATGGTGCTAATGCGTTGACGGCTGTTGTGACAAAGGGTGCTGGGCTTGGCGATATTGGTGTCAATTTGTTAATATTAGTAGGGTTTATGGTCGTACTAACAATGTTGAATATTGTTGGAATGAAACGTTATCGGAAGGTGTGAGGATATGGAACGACCACGGATACGGGATTATTTTCAACAGGATCTAAGTCAGAATGAAACGATTACACCTAAGCAACGGGCCATCCTCCAGGCAAGTCTCGATTTGTTTGCTGAAAAGGGTTTTGACCAGACCAGTACTAGTGATATTGCACAACGGGCCGGCGTTGCGGAGGGGACGGTCTATCGGCGGTATAAGACTAAGGCTGCCTTACGGGATGTCATCTTAGCACCAATTGCCGCGCACATTGTGCCAATTTTAGTGAGTGATTTTTCAGAGGATGAATTACGGCAGCGTTATCCCAGTCTACAGGCATTCGTCACAGCAATTTTTACGGACCGAGTTGCATTTGCTAAAGCTAACGTGAAAGAGTTAAAGGTCATTTTTGAAATGACAGCTTTTGACGCCGAACGACGCGAACAGATTCTTAGCCAGATTGCGCCTAAGATGGTCAAGCAGATGGGAAGTGTCATAAATCAACTAAAAGCAGATCATTTGATTGTGGATTGGCCGAATGATTTGATACTGCAAAGTTTGTTATCGCAGCTATTCGGTTACCTAGCGCGGTTAATGCTGGAATTGCCGGGAACTGAGATTGAGCGCGAACAAGCGTATTTGATTACGGTGATGACCAAAATATTGACCCCGGGTGAACATGATCAAATTACTGGTCAGTGAGCTAAGTGTTACTTGATATAAATTAAAGCCACTTCTGTACTTAGCGGTCATTTGAACGCTAAGTACAGAAGTGGCTTTGGCCGTTGCTACGCGTGTTCGTTTGTTAATCTGCTAGTATCGTCATTTTATTCAACAAACTAGTTTGTAACTGGCTGAGTGTGGTCGTCATGTAGACCGGGTAAAGATCTGGGTTGACGAGCCGCTGAGTTGTTCGTGGGAGCTCGGCAAGTTTAGCCTGGGTCGTTGCCTGAATGGTTGTAACCGGAATTGACGTGGTGTTGGACAAATCTACCGGCGCGAGTAAAGGCCGGGCTTCAAAATGGGTGAGTCGCTGTTGGCGGTCGACACTGAGTGGGTCACTGTTGACGACGGTTAGGCTGGTCGCATCGACAATCGTCTCGGTAGCTAGTGCAATCAAATCAGCAAAGTCCCGCTGAGTTCCTGGTTCGTACAGACGGCTCTGGTGCAAATAGTCTGAGAGTGTGCCTTTTACCTAGTTGTTGATAGGGTGTTGTAGGTTATGCTGGCACCATCGCTTTTAATTCGTCCACGGCTGAAAACCCGATGAGGCTTAGCTCTCGTCGGGTTTTCTTGCGTAATGCATGGATGACTTCAATGCCGCTGAGTGTTGCACTAGCGGTTCGGATGCTTTGGAAACTTGCTGACCGCACCCGGTGTCGTTTAATGAATCGATGATCTTGTTCGATTAAATTGTTTCGATACTTGGAACATTGGTGTGCTGATTTGCTCAAGTAGTCTTGTTTCATCAGGTGCTTCACTGCCTTAAGTGTTGCTCGATATTGATCGGTGACTAAGCGATCAGGACGACCATTGGTCGTCAAAAGCCGTTTCAAAAAGTGATAGGCTGCCGCATAATCACGATGCTTTCGCAGTTCGAAGTCGAGCGTCAGACCGTTGCTATCAATTGCACGATACAGATAAGTCCAATGACCTTTGACGTTAATGTAAGTCTCGTCTATCCTCCAACTTTTGGTATGGGAGGTTTGATGTTGGCGCCATAAAGCCTTAAAGATGGGACCATAATGATGAACCCAACGCATGACCGTGGTGTGATGCACACTAACCCCGCGATCACGTAGCAATTCAACGATATCACGGTAGCTGAGACTGAACCTAAAATAGTAGCCAACGGCTACTATAATGATATCCTGTTGAAAGTGGCGTCCTTTAAAGTAATTCATGCGCACAATCCCTCGTTTCTTGTCACTCAGTATACTAGAATGAAGTTGCCAGGCAAACTTTGCACCAGAGCCGTTAGGATAACTCAATAGGATAAAAAGTTAGGATAAACACTTTTTAAATTGACTTGCTCCTACGTCAAGTTTTGGTACTAAAAAAATTAGCCGTTTATCCTAATTCTTTCGGTGTTATACCAGTTAATGTAATTTTCAACTCTGAGGACTAAGTCCTCAAAACTAGTAAAACGTGTTTGAAAAATAAATTCTCGTTTAAGTAGCGAATGGAAAGCTTCGAGCGGACCGTTATCATATGGATAACCTTGTTTGGAATATGAATGCCTAATCAGGTGCCGCTTTAACAGGCCTTCATAAGCAATACTGGTGTATTGTGAACCCATATCAGAGTGCAAAAAGGTTGGCTTAGAAGCCCTTCTCAAGGCTTGCAACAATGTCTTAATAATCAGTTTCGATGCCATCTCCTTGCCAATGTTGAAAGCGATGATTTGCTTACTAGCTTGGTCAAAGATGGTACTTAGATAAACCCAAGTGCCTGGTCTTAGTTCTAGGTAGGTTATGTCAGCACGCCAAATAGTTCCGATTGGATGGTTCTTAATCAAGTTAGGCCGTTGAGAATAATCTACATGAGTGCCTGGCTTCTTAAAACGCCGCCCCATTAGTGATCGAATGCCTAACTCCTGCATTAATCGGTAGACACGATTGGGGCCAATGACTACACCAAGTCTTCTCATGGCAATTGAGATCCGAGGGTACCCATAGGCTTTATAATTATTTTTCCAAATTTCAAAGATCTGGCTTTTTAAAATCGTATCTTGTTTATCATGACGACTTGTCTGATAGTGTTTCCAATGATAATACGTACTTTTAGAAAGCCCTAAGGCTTTCAAGATTATCCAGAGGCGGTGTTTACATAATTGTTCGTTGATAAAGTCTATGGCTTTAACTTTGCCTAATGCCTTCCCAGTAACACCGCCGCTGCTTTTAAAATTTCATTTTCTTCTTTTAACTGCTGGTTTTCTTTCTGTAGTTGCTTGAAGGCTTCAACACTCGTTACGCCACCGTCAAGTAGTTCAACTAATTTGGCCCGCTTGATCCAATGACTGATGGTGGTTGGATGAACCCCATATTCATTGGCTAAGGATTTCTTTGAACGATTTTCATTGTGATAAAGCTTAACGATGTTGTTTTTAAATTCATCTGAATAATATTTCATAAAAAAACTCCTATTCTGATTTTTATCATTATGACACAAAATCTAATGATTTTGGTACAAATTTCAGTATAGGAGCAACTTTTAAGAGAGGGTATAATGAATAAATCATCTCTCAAAAGGAAGGAATTTTTACATGCCAACTCATTACGACAAAGAATTCAAACAAAACATTATCAACCTATATAAGCAAGGCGAATCAGCTGTCCAACTGGCCAGAGAATATGGCATTGGCTATTCAACAGTTCATAAGTGGATCCAGGGCCAGGCCATTGCACAGAATGCCTGGAAGCCAGCGTAGGACGTCGCCACAACAGCAGGTTTACGCAAACTCGCACTATTTCCAGCGGTCCTAAGCTGGCTGATTTTAAACTTAAGACTCCTCATTAACGCAAGAAAACACCAAGCACAACGGTAAATCTGATTTATTTTGATAAATTGACCAAAACTTGATGGCTATCAAGTTGCCATCAAGAATCAGCGGCTATACTAGGGTCATCAAATCAAATAAGGAGTTGCAAATTATGA
>NZ_AZFI01000128.1 GCF_001435755.1 Ligilactobacillus acidipiscis DSM 15836
TTTCATTTACACAAACTTCTTGACACTCCCGCCCCTAATAGTTTGATGTTTACCGTGTATTGTAAAGTGTTTATATACTATAATTTAAAAAGTGTTCTGGACGATTAATATTCGTATTTGGTCACCAGATAGCTGGCGTTTTTGCTTGAATCTAAAACAATTTATCAGGGATAGTCGAATTAGCTTATGATCATAATATTGTTTTTAATCCGATAACGTTGTTAGGAATCAATAAAAGCATCATCATCACTTAGAAAACGTTAACTGTCCTTGGAACTTTGACAGCACGCTTGATCGATATGATAGTTCTTTTTAGTTAGTCATTCTATGGTAAGATGATCATCGATTTTTAATAACTTAATTTACAAACGAAAAGTCATAACAATGAGTATAAAAATAAAAGTCATCTGTCAAAAGGGAAGAAAAAATATTATGTCAAACAGAATAAATAAATACAAGACTGTTGCTTCAATTAGGGGTTAATGGAACATCCATACGAAAAGTAGCGGTAGGAAGCCGAACACTCAGAATGTTTGTTATCTGAATATACGGTTTTCTACCGCTATTTTAAAATTCGTATTGGTTACGGACCTACTGATTCCTCAGAGGTTACCGACTTTTGCTAAGTCAATAATCTGCTGCTCAATTTGATCTCTGACCTTCCGAAAAACTACTATTCTATCCTGTTCGGATCCAGCTGCTAAAGCCGGGTCTGGAAGTGGCCAATGCTTTTTCTTGACCGTTGGTGAGGTGACTGGACAGCGATCACGAGCGTCTCCACATAAGGTGACAACTAGGTCACTGTGAAGCAAATAATCGGGATCAATTAACTTTGATGTTTGCTGGGAAATATCTATTCCTTTTTCAGCCATAACTTTAACAGCCAATGGATTCAAGCCATGCACCTCGACTCCCGCACTGGCAACGCGCCAATCATTGCCTAAAATTTTTTTAGCGAATCCTTCAGCCATTTGACTTCGACAAGCATTTCCAGTACATAGAAAATAAATTTGTGTCATCATTAATCCTCCATCTAAACTATTAGTGAACCAAAGCAGCTACTAAATCCATGTCTAAGTAACTGCTAAACTCGTTAATGGTTGGGTATTCACCGGTTTTTACCAACTGACCATCCACTAACGTAATTGGTAAAGCATTTATACCCTGACGTTTTAGTTCTTGGGCAACAATCGGATTTCGAACAAAGGCATCGGGGTTCTGGGCTAAATTACGACGAATGAACATGGCCTGCCCCTGTGCATTCACACTGACATACCGCTGAATGGCCGTTGTTTGAATCAATTCCTTATCAACGCTGGGACCACAAACACCGGTTGAACAACACATTGCTGGTTCAAAAAGCTCTATTTTTTTCATTCTATTCATCTCCAAAGTAATTGTGATTTATATTTTCTAACCAAAAATCGATAATGATAACCAGAGGCCACATAGGGTAATAAACAACACTGGGATCGTGGTTACAATTCCAATTTTAAAATAAGTCCCCCATTTAATTTTAACTCCCTTTTGAGCTAACACATGTAGCCAGACTAATGTAGCCAAAGAGCCAATTGGGGTAATCTTAGGTCCCAAATCTGAGCCGATTATGTTTGCGTACACTAACGTATGATGGATGAGCCCTGAAACGTCAGCGCCTTTGATTGATAGTGCATTAATCATGACGGTCGGCATGTTATTCATTAATGACGATAAAAGTGCTGCTAAGTAGCCCATGCCCATTGTGGCAGCAAACCGACCACCTTTTGCGATTTCGGTAATGATACCTGATAATAATGTTGTTAGACCAACGTTCTGAAGGCCGTAGACTACGACATACATACCGATTGAGAAAAAGACAATGTTCCAAGGAGCTCCTTTAATCGCTGCCATCGCATTAACATGGGAACTTCTTTGACCAACTATCAGAAAAATAGCCGCAATACTCAGTGCGATAAAGGAGACGGGTATTCCTAAGAAACCGCTACTAAAGTAACCAATCAATAGGAGGATTAAGACGACCCATGAAAACTTGAAAAGTCGCTGATCTTTTAGTGCAGAACTGGGTTCCGCAACCTGAGTGGCATCAAATTTTCGTGGCAATGCTTTTCGAAAGTAAAGATACAGGATACCAATACTACCTAACAGCGAAAATAGATCAGGAATCCACATTCTTAACGCATACGCTGAAAAGGAAATTCCAAAAAAGTCTGCAGAGACAATATTTACCAAGTTACTAACAATCATTGGTAAAGAAGTGGTATCGGCAATAAAGCCACTGGCAATAATAAAAGGGAAAACTTGCTTTTCATCAAAGTGTAAGGCACGAACCATTGCTAAAACAATGGGGGTAAGAATCAGAGCAGCCCCATCATTAGCAAAAAGGGCAGCAACGACGGCGCCTAAGGTGGTCACCAAAATAAACATGCGAATACCGTGACCGTTTGCCCAGCGAGCCATGTGTAAGGCGGCCCATTCAAAAAATCCGATTTGATCTAAAATGAGTGAAATCAGAATAATAGCCACGAAAGATAAGGTGGCATTCCAGACAATTCCGGTAACTGTTCCAACATCTTTAAAACTCACCACGCCAAACAATAATGCTAAAATTGCACCACCAACGGCTGTCCATCCAATTGATAATCCTCTAGGTTGCCAGATAACGAATAATAATGTGAGTAAGAAAATTCCAACGGCAAAAAAGACTTGCATGATACCTCCTAAACTGATTAATTATTTTTTTCCTTTAATTAATTAAACCGTTAAAAGCGTTTTTTCGTAATTTGGTTGCCATTGCATAACAGCAAAATGATTATTCGAAAGCTCTTTTACCTGATCAATCCATTTAACTTCGCTTTGCACTCGAGCCAGCAAACATGGATCAGTGGTTTGAGTTGCCAACATACTTTGGTTGACCACCCACCAAGTATGAGCTAGACTGGCTCGCTTCAAATCGTCATCTAACCGCATTGATTCATAAACCGGCGTGGCTTCTGGTAGCGTTACCATAACAATTTCAGTTTGCTTAGGATCTTGTAGTCTTGGTAACAGATTAACGACTGCTTGTGGGACGCTGCCGGAGGTATGGGCAACTTCTTGAGCATAGCTTTGGGTCGAGTTTAACAGTAAGAGTGTATGACCAGTCGGAGCCGTATCAACCACAACGACGTCACTATCATTTTGGGCGACTAACTCAGCAAAAGCTCGGAAGACAGCAATTTCTTGAGTACATGGTGAACGCAAATCTTCAGCGACATAATCAACATCATTAGACTTCATGGTCTTTTTAGCAGTAGTGAGAACTTCGTTTTGATATTCTTTTAAAGACTTTTTCTCATCAATATGGCTCACCTTGATCAGCGGACTTGTGATTTTGAAGTATTTCAAATGATCAGCTGGGTCAGTGGTAGCTAAGTGCACGGTTTTGTGTTGAGCAGCTATCTTTTGGGCAATTTGAACGGCAACGGTTGTTTTACCAACGCCACCTTTGCCCATGGTGAAGATAATTTTTTTATTTGACTGCACTAAATTCTTCACGACAACATCCAGATCAGGAAAGTGACTAGCAGTAACCGGTTCCTCAGTGATTTGCGGCTGCTGGTCTTTCAATAGTAGTCGTAAATTAGCTAATCCCAATACGTTGTATGCTCGCAATGGGATTGCTAACTTGGGTAGACGGTCTAAAGTAACTGGCATATTCTGCAAATCAGCTTGCTGTTGTTTAAAAATAGTCTGCGAAACTGCGTCGGTTGGCTGATTTAAGATACCGTTAATGATTAGTTGCTGGTTCTTAATGTTTAAGGCTGCCAACTCATGTGAAGCGCGTTGTACCTCTAAAAGGGCGCCTTTTTGTGGCCGGGTAACTAAAAACAAAGTCGTCGCTTGAGGATTGCCTAAAGTTTCAACCGCTTTTTGATACATGGCTTTCTTATCATTTAAGCCAGCTAGTTGGCCGAGGCAGGATGCACCACGATCATTCTTATCCAGGTAATTACTCCAAGCAGAAGGCAATTGCAGCATTCTTAAGGTATGGCCGGTCGGCGCAGTATCAAAAATAATATAGTCAAATTGCTGATTAACCTTTGAACTGGTTAGAAAGTTGGCAAATTCATTAAATGCAGCAATTTCAACCGTACACGAGCCTGATAATTGTTCAGCCATATTCTGAAGGGCTTCTTTGGGCAACACGCCTCGATAAGGTTGAATAATCTGCTCGCGATACTCGTTAGCAGCAATGACCGGATCAAAGTTGGCAGCAAACAAACCGGAAATGTTTGGAATCGGTTTTGGCTGATTAGTTAAACTAACTTTAAAAACGTCCTGCAAGTTACTAGCTGGATCAGTGGAAACGATCATAACTCGGTGACCAGCATCAGCTAGGCTAATTGCAGTGGCACTGGCAACCGTGGTCTTGCCAACCCCACCCTTGCCGGTGAAAAATAGATACTTGGTTAAATCAATCTCTTGTGGCGAATACTTTTTCATCATTTTCCAGCTCCTTATATAGACATGCGTCTATGTATTGCTCAAAAAAAACTCAGTTGGCAACATCTTCTTCATAATCAGAACGTTGGCAAATGCAGTGCTCATCATTGGCTAACAGTTGGTCAGTATCTTGCTTAAACTCTCGGACAAACTTTTTTTGTAGGGAATAGTGTTGCCATTTCCCATCCTTTACCGCAAACACAATACCTGCATTTTGCAAAACCTTCATGTGATGAGACAAAGTGGGTTGAGAAAAATCAAAATGTTGGAGGATATCACAAGCACAAAGCGACCCACATGAAAGTAGGTCAATGATTTTTAAACGGTTAGGATCAGCCATCGCTTTTAACATTTGACCATAATTTTGATAATCCATTTTTTCTCCTTTCGTTACATAGATGATCATCTATGTATATTATAAGAGCTACTACAATGGCTTGTCAACTTTGTTAAAAACAAAGGTCATAAATCTTTTTTGAAATCCATAATATTTAGAAGTCAGTTGTGAGAAGCAGATGGGTCATCTTTTCTTTTAAGTCTTTTTAGTTTCAACCGATTCACTTCTCGATAAAAAGTCCCTGAGGAAATTTGGTTAATGGTTAAAATCTCTTTAACTGAATAGTCACCACTTTGATACATCCGAATGGCAATATCCAACTTTTCTTGGGCGATTCGTGGAAGGCCAACTGTTACGCCACGTCGACGACTGGCCGCAATCCCTTCTTTAACCCGATCGGCTAATAGATTTCGCTCCAGTTCCGCAATCACACTCATCATTTGCAGCATAGCCCGGCCAGTTGGTGTCTCGGTGTCCATCTGCTCCTTTAAAGAAACAAACTTAATTTGTTTTTGGTGCAACAGTTGAATCAGATTTAAAATATCCAACGTATTTCGGCCCAAGCGGGAAATGCTTTCAACGACCACGACATCATGAGCCCGAATGATCTGGAGAAGCTGGGTAATTCCCGGTCTTTTTTGCCGGGTCCCGGTAAATTTTTCTTGAATGATTTTTTCGGCACCATAAGCCGTTAATTGATCGATTTGGCGATTGAGATTTTGATCATCTTTTGACAATGGTTTATTATAAACTTTTTGATAATGAGTTTTTGAAAACGGTAGATTTAGATTTAATCCAAATATAGCTATATTTATATTCCTTCGGATTAGATAACATCAATGAGGCAGTAAACACCATAGCACCATTTTTCTTTACAATTCTATGATACTCCGTCCATAACTGGTCTAGTGGTATCACACTATCCCATTTATTTTGAGTTGTTCCATATGGCAAGTCAACCAGGAGAAAATCGATAGCATTATCTGGAATGGATTTCATAATCTCAAGGGTATCGCCTTGAGTAACGTTATTTATCATTTTTGAGTAGTTAATCATTAAATCAGCCTTTCATATTAACGGCTTTAGGGCCAATTTTATTTGTGGGTTATGGTTCAGTATATCATGAAGCCCCAAATAGCCACTAGGGTATACCCTAGTGGCCTTTTTTGATTCTGTGCTATACTAGGAATTACAAATGTT
>NZ_AZFI01000129.1 GCF_001435755.1 Ligilactobacillus acidipiscis DSM 15836
TTCATCAGTACCACTTGATAAAGAACCTAATTTTTTAATCATAGTTTTTTAAACGAAAAATTAATTCAAATAGTGCTGGAGAAAAGACTACATCTTTTTTAAGAACTGGGACAAAACTACCCTGGAATAAATAACGATTGCTTCGTAATAAGTTGTTTTCTGAACCATATCGTCAAGTGTCGCCCAGAAAATAAGCAAAAAATTTCTCAGGTTATTTAGCTATTTGAATAACTTGTTTTACTGATAGTTGAATATGGCCTAAGCAACTTGCTTCTTGAACTTTAAGAAACTCAGTCGCTTAGGTTTTTTTAATATTCTTCATACTTTTGATAATCTAGTTCGCTCACTATAATGTAGTGAACGTTTCTAATTGTCCGTTAAATTCTGGTTTAAATTCTAGTTTCAACTGCAAAGGTCTTTTGCTTTTTAACTAGTGCTTTATCGTCATTAATAAAGGAACATCTCTTTCAACTTTATTATGGTGCAGTTCTCGTATTATAGCCAGAAATAATAACTTTGTTCCAGCCACTCATTCCTATAATTAACCAGAAATTTAAAATTTAGTTGGCTTCAACTTATTTGACCTTGAATACTTGATCCATGATAAAATCAAACGGTTGATGGTTGATATTTAGCTTTTTAACTACGGTCAAGTTGGCATTCTGCCAAAATTGAGCTGAATTAGTCGCACCATCCTTCTCACCAATGACTAACAGCTCACCCGGCCAGTCGACAGTACGCAAAAACTGACGAATCTCTTCATCAATCAAAACGCTATCGGGGGACCATTCCATAATGATCACATCCACAACTCGATAGTATTTCTTAACTGCCTTTAAAGCGTCTAGACGTTCAATTTTCGTCCATGGATCTGGCTGAGTAATATCTTGTCCTTGCCAATCTAGGTTATCAGTTGCACTGATATTTTCTATCTGACTAGCCAAAACACCATTTCCAGCCATAACTTGCAAAGTGGAACGCTCATTTAGATATTTTTTTAAATCCCTGATCCAAACAGCAGAAAAGATATGCCAAATGCCAAAATTTTCAATCACACATTGCCTTAAATCATTCAGAAAACTTTCTACCTCTAAGATATCAGGATAACAGTCAATCATTGCAAAAAGTAAATTTTCCGACAATTCTAATTTTGGTAAGGGGAATTGCGGCACTCGTTTTTTTTGGAATGCTGTAACTGTTTTTCTCACAGCTTGCAGCCTTTGACTCACAACAGGCACTCTGCTATATTCCTGCTGATATTTTACCAATTTTGCCAAATATTTTTCAGCCTTCAAATTTGCTTGCATCATAGCTGCCCTTTTTCGAGCGAAAACTTGGAGTTTTTTACATGCAAATCATTTTGCATATTTTCTTTAAACCACGACTGCAAAGCTCGATGCGAATAATGTTTATATAAAGCCGAGTATCTGCCAAAATATCCAGATTTCCAGGGCTTCTCACGTCCACAAAAGTGTAAGATCGCCGTATGTTCCATGACCCAACTCAAGTCCCATTCACCCATACTCAACATTTCATAGGTCCGGTTTTTACGGGCGTCAAAATTCCAGATCTCATCCGGCAGGTCCTTGATCTGATGCCCATACAAGCCATTTAAAATGTCCTGATCTGGCAACAGTAAATTAAATTTATTGTTTTCTATAAAATCAAAGATATCATTTGGATCAACATTTTGCCTGATCTCACTTAAATTCATCAATAATACACCAGAATTATAATAGGCATCAGCATTTTCGTTTTTCAAGCGAACTTTATTAACAACATCAGTCACGTTTGTTAAACGACTATGGCTGCATGCAGCATAAAGATACCCATTAATATCAGTATCGTACAGTGGCTTAATATCATTGATACATAATAGATCTGCATCCAGATATAAAACCTTATCAACGTCTTCTGGCAAATATTTGTGAGCCAAAAGACGGTAGTAGCTCGTATGTGGATAACGATCCGTGATCTTTGCATTCGCAAATTCATTACCAGTCACGATTATGGGACAATAGTCAACCTGATTTTCGTGGCAAAATTGGTAAATTTTTGAAGTTTGTTCCAGCTCTTTTTCTTGGATCACAAACATTTTAATGTGTGTGACCCGCGAATTTTGCAAGATGGAATAAACAACTGTCAGCATTTGATCAACAAATCCATCATTCACTGCAAACAATAAATTCATGACTTAAACCCCATTTAATTTCTTAGTATATATCGAACTTCGCCACCATTATATCATAACTATTTGGCTCCATGCGGTTGGAGTTTTCTTTCGACCCATCCCAAAGCCAGGTCAGAAATAATCGCCATCAAAGCCGTTGGCAAAGCACCAGCCAAAATAATCGCACCACCATTGGTTGCGTTAGTCCCGCGAATAATAATATCACCCAAACCGCCAGCACCAACGAAGGCCCCAATCGCAACATTTCCGATCGCAACGACCAAAGCATTTCTCAAACCAGCCATGATCACGGATACAGCCAAGGGCAACTCGACCAAAAACAGCTGCTGCATTTTCGTCATACCCATTCCTTGGGCAGTATCGATCACATCACTGCTGACACTGATCATCCCTGTATAGGTGTTTTTAACGATCGGTAACAAGGAATACAAGAATACGGTCACGATAACGGTATTAACACCCAGACCCAATGCAAGCATCAAGATCGATAACATAGCCAGCGAAGGGATCGTTTGAATAACGTTAGCCGCTCCAATCGTGAATGAACTAAGTTTATGATGCCGTGCAATAAATATTCCCAGTGGTATGCCGACTATTGCAGCAAATAAAACACCGTATATGGCGATCAAAAAATGTCGAGTAAATTGTTCGAGTACATATGAGCCATTATGGACCATATAGTACCAAAATTGTTGCCACAACCCCATGTTACTCATTATTGATCAGCTCCTCTAAAGTAGTTATTCTTTTCAAGAAATTGGCGGGCCGCAACGGATGGTTCTAATAGATTATTATCTACTTGGTAGTTCAAAGTTTGCATTTGTTTTAAATTTATTTTACCATCCAAACGATGCAGCAACTTACGCAGATCCGGATGTGCCTTTAAAAACTTGCCGTTTACTACAAGTGAGCAATCATAAGGTGGGAAGAAATGTTTATCATCGTTAAGGACCTTTAAGTTATAACTTTTGATCCGTCCATCCGTTGAATACCCTAAGACGGCATTCATCTTACCCTGCTCAACGGCGCTATAGACTAAGCCCAATTGCATTGGATAAACTCTTTGGAAGTCAAAACCATAAGCCTGAGAAAATTCTTTATACCCATCGCCCTTCCGGTTCATCCATGAACTGTCGACACCTGCTTTCATGTCTTTAGCATGAGCCTGCATGTCAGAAACATTAGTCAAGTGATATTTCTTAGCAGTTTCTTGCGTAACCATGAACGCATAAGTGTCAGCAAAGCCCATTGAAGGATAACGAATTTGTCCATACCGTTTCTTTAGCTGTGTATTAACGATATGCGTGGCCTTTTTTGGATTTTTCTCGGGGGGCAATTGTAATGTCCCGGTGAGATCTGTCCCGGTGTAGCTAGTGGCCATCACATCGGCATCATTTCTTTGCAAGGCTGCCTGTGAAACAGAAGATGACCCTAAATTATTGACTAAGAACGTCTTATAATCAGTTTCATGCGTGATCAGTTCCGAGATAATATTTGCGATGATCTGTGATTCCGTCGAAGTAACTGAAGCGATCCTGACTGTCTTGTCAGAAGCTCCAGTACCGCTTAGCCCAGGAAAAGAACAACCGCTGACCAAGACTAACAGTGCACAAAGTGTAAGAATAAGTGATTTTTTAAATCTATGTGTGGAATTTCTTAACATAAGTGACCCTCCTATCGCTGTGAGATCGGAGTCAAACGATACTCCAATTTGCCTAGCAGGAAGTCGACAACTAATGCCAATATTGTAACTGGGATCGTCCCGCCAATGATAAGATCCGGTTGATAAAGATTCAAACCATTAAAAATAAAGTCTCCCAATCCACCGGCACCAATGTATGAAGCCAACGTAGCCCATGCAATAACGTAAACTGCCGATAAACGAATACCTGCCATGATAACCTGCATGGCCATTGGTAATTCGACTTGCCAGATCGACTGTAAGGTGGTCATACCCATTCCTTTGGCACTGTCTTTTAAGGTCGGGTCAACATCATTCATGCCAATATAGGTATTACGTAAGATTGGCAACAAGGAATAGATGAATAAGGCCACGATCGCAGGAACCTTCCCGATCCCAAAAATCGGGATCATCAATGCCAGTAAGGCAAGTGAAGGGACTGTTTGCAGCATACTAGCGATCCCTACAATAATTTTGGCTGTTTTAGGAAAACGTGTTAACAAGATCCCGATCGGAACAGCAACAAGGACACCTAGTAACAGCGCAATTGCGGAAATATAAAGCTGTTCCCAAGTTTTAGTAACTAGTTGACCGCCATATTGGTTTAAAAAGGACATCATTGTAATCACTCTCCTTTGACAGCCGAAACGCCATTATCGCGATCACTATTTTCCTGGCCTCCATCAGTATCATCAACAAGTTGTTCATTTGCGGATTCGCCCCAGATCGTATCGTAGACCACGTCGACCATGGTCGTCCGCGTGACGATACCCAGCAGTTTTTTGTCTTTATCGACCACTGGCAAATATTTGAAATCACGGTTCAACATTTTGCGCACAGTTTTTCTGACTAAGGTATCATTTTGAAGTGTCGGCATGTCGGTACTCATCAAGTCTGAAACACTGGTAGCACTCTTATAATGAGTAGTGATAGTGTCGATATCAGCATAACCTTTAAAATAATTATCCTTGTCGACAACGATCAAAGTATCTACCCGTCGTTGACGCATTAGTTTAACTGCATCTGAAACTGAACGTTCCAACGTGATTTTGACCGGATCTTTTAGCATGATCTGGTCAACTGTGGATAACTCAGCCCGTGCCTGACTTAAACGTTCTTCACCCAAGAGGTTTTTGACGAAATCATTTGCCGGATGCTGCAAGATCTCTTCAGGGGACGCACTCTGAACGATGTGGCTGCCATCTAGAATAACAACTTTTGTGGCTAGCCTAAGTGCTTCATCAATATCATGGGTCACAAAAACGATCGTCTTTTTCAAATGTTTCTGCAGGTCACTGACCAGGTCTTGTAATGACTCACGAGTGATCGGATCCAAAGCACCAAACGGTTCATCCATCAAAATCAGATCTTGATCAGCCGCCAATGCCCGAATGACCCCGACACGTTGCTGTTGTCCACCTGAAAGTTGTGACGGATAACGCTCTAAAAATTCCTCAGGAAGTTCTACTTCCTTACACAATCTTTGAGCCTGTTGTCTTTTCTTTTCTTCCGGCCATTTCAAGAGACGAGGAACAAGCGTGATATTATCGTAAATCGACATGTGCGGCATTAACCCAATGTTTTGGATCACATAACCGATTTGCCGACGTAAAGTTACCGGGTCAATTTTCTTGATATCTTTCCCGTTAAATAATATTTCTCCCGAAGTAGCGTCGTGCATCCGATTGATCATTCGCATCAGTGTAGTCTTCCCAGAACCAGAAGTTCCGATCAAACAAACAAATTCACCCCTGTCGATCGACAGGTTGACACCTTCAACCCCCACACTTCCACCACGGTAAACCTTTTTAACATCCTTGAAGGATAAAATAGGTTCTTCCATTACTTCTCCTCCTATCTTTAAAAACAGGGCATTGTGTGGCTTTAAGGAAGCAAGCACTAGCAACTTCCGCACTATATTGCGCTTTTTTGCAATGTTCTGTGAAAGTTAGCCAAGCGCAAGCTCCTGCCGCACAAAGCCCGATTAAGTTCATGTACTCACTAAAAGAATAGCATAAATTCCGCATTTTTTAAATAATATGAATTTTATCATAATTTATAGTAACCGTATTCATGCCTATTTTTCAATTCTAGTTGCTAAAATAATCGGGTAGGAGATAGTTCACACTATC
>NZ_AZFI01000013.1 GCF_001435755.1 Ligilactobacillus acidipiscis DSM 15836
TCGATAGTGTGAACTATCTCCTACCCGATCTTCAAATCAAGCCTAAAAAGGTTAAAATTACAAACCCAGCGGTTAAACAAGGAAGAAAAGCATGGGGAGTGTGTCGACCTTGCCGGTAAAAGTTTAGCAAAAATAAAGTGGTCGCAACTAACAGTATGTAACAACCAAGTTCGAAACCATAGATCAACATTAAAACTAACAGGCAAAAAGTATCAGCCTGTCCTAACTTATTCATTTTTTCAAAAGTAAAGCATAATAAGAAGAAAAGCAGCAATTGGAGCCAAGAAGCTGTGCATGAAAGATATATTTGAGGCAGGGCCTGCAATAATATTAGCAAACTGCCGAAATACAGCAGGCGACTAGAGACATGCATAGTATAATGATCTTCGAGAGCTAAAAGTAATAACCAGATCTGTAGGCAAGTTGCCAGCAAAAAAGCCTGACGAGTCAGACTGTGGTAACTGATGAAAATAAATAATGATCCGTAGATCAATTCAAGGACAAAACTTAGCAGAGGTATCTTGTGCCCGCAAAAAGCACAACGTCCCTTTTGCAAAAGCCATCCCAGTATGGGGACTAACTGCCACCACTTTAATTGCCGGCGACAGTGGTCGCAAAATGAGCGGGGCGTCAGTATTGAAATTTTGTTTTGATAGCGAAAAGCTGTGCAGACAGTAAAGGATGCCAGACTGGCACCGCAACAAAAAATTAAAAAGTTTAGCAATTTTATCACCTCATTAAAAGATACGCAAAAAACTGCAGAATTTGTTTGACAAGTAACAGAAAATGATGGTACCCTAGTAAAGGTGCTTTATGTGAACAGTTCTCTTGGTCTTGCCAAGATCGTGCTGGCTGTGAACAAGTTAGCGCAAGTATGACATTACGTCTGGGGACGTTTATTTTTATGAACAAAAATGAAACTCCTGGATGTGTGGACTTAAAATTATCGAAAACAAGGAAGGAGGAAGTTTTAGATGCCAACAATTAACCAGTTAATTCGTAAAGGTCGTAAATCTAATTCTTCAATGTCTGATTCCCCAGCTTTAAACTTTGGGTATAACAGTTATAGAAAAGTAACTACAAAAAATGCTGCTCCGCAAAAACGTGGTGTTGCTACTCGTGTCGGTACAATGACACCAAAGAAGCCTAACTCAGCTTTGCGTAAATATGCGCGTGTTCGTTTGTCTAACTTGATCGAAGTTACAGCTTACATTCCTGGTATCGGCCATAACTTGCAAGAACATAGTGTTGTTTTGGTTCGTGGCGGTCGTGTAAAGGATCTGCCTGGTGTTCGTTATCACGTTATCCGTGGTGCTTTGGATACTGCAGGTGTTGAAGGCCGGATGCAAAGCCGTTCTAAGTACGGTGCAAAGAAGCCTAAGAAATAAGCTGACTACTTAGTCGCTCAGTTACAATAAACATATTTTTCTAGAATTTGAGGAGGTTATCTACGATGCCAAGAAAAGGTGCCGTTGCAAAACGCGAAGTACTCCCAGATCCAATTTACAATTCTAAATTGGTGACACGTTTGATCAACCGTTTGATGGTTGACGGTAAACGTGGGACAGCTTCAAGAATTTTATATGATGCATTTGATATGATTAAATCTGAAACAGGAAATGAACCACTTGATGTTTTCGAAGAAGCAATGAAGAACATCATGCCAGTCTTGGAAGTTAAAGCTCGCCGTGTTGGTGGTTCTAACTATCAGGTCCCGATCGAAGTTCGTCCTGAAAGAAGATCAACACTTGGCTTACGTTGGCTTGTAAATTACTCACGTTTGCGTGGGGAACACACAATGTCAGAACGTTTAGCACGTGAGATCATGGATGCAGCTAACAATACCGGTGCATCTGTTAGGAAACGTGAAGACACACATAAAATGGCAGATGCTAACCGTGCATTTGCACATTATCGCTGGTAATTTTTTGAAAATGGCTGTTATATGATTTCAAGAAATCCTATAATGGCCGTTTTTTAGATTGTATAATAATGTTAGACACTTGCCAGGTGTCAGCCGACCTTACTTTGTCTGGGCCGGTTAACTAATGATTTTGGAAGGAGACAAATTCTCAATGGCTAATAAACGTGAATTTCCATTGGAAAAAACCCGGAACATCGGGATCGTTGCCCATATTGATGCAGGTAAAACGACTACGACTGAACGTATCCTTTACTATACTGGCCGTATTCATAAGATCGGTGAAACTCATGATGGCGCATCACAAATGGACTGGATGGACCAAGAACAAGAACGTGGGATCACTATCACATCGGCTGCTACAACAGCTGAATGGAAAGACCACCGCATCAACATTATTGATACCCCAGGACACGTTGACTTCACAGTTGAAGTTGAACGTTCCTTGCGTGTCCTTGATGGTGCTGTAGTTGTCTTGGATGGTCAATCAGGTGTTGAACCTCAGACTGAAAATGTTTGGCGTCAAGCTACAACCTATAATGTTCCCCGTATCGTGTTCGTTAATAAGATGGACAAGCTTGGTGCTGACTTTGACTACTCAGTATCTACGATCAAGGATCGTTTGCAAGCTAATGCTGTTGCCGTTCAAATGCCTATCGGTGCCGAAGATGATTTCCAAGGTGTCATCGATTTGATCGACATGAAAGCTGACTTGTATGATGAAGATGAACTTGGTTCAGAATGGGATACCGTTGATATTCCTGATGACTTGAAGGAAGAAGCTCAAAAACATCGTGATCAAATGCTTGAACAATTAGCTGATCTTGATGATGATATCATGGAAAAATATCTTGAAGGTGAAGATATTCCTGCTGATGAGATCAAGGCTGCTATCCGTAAAGCTACTTTGAACTTAGATATCTACCCTGTTTTTGCTGGTTCTGCTTTCAAGAACAAGGGTGTTCAGATGATGCTTGATGGTGTGAATGATTACTTGCCATCACCACTTGATGTTCGTCCATACAATGCAACTGATCCTGATACAGGTGACCAAGTTGAATTGCATGCCGACGATGATGCACCATTTGCTGGTTTAGCATTTAAGATCGCTACTGATCCATTCGTTGGTCGTTTGACATTCTTCCGTGTTTACACGGGTACTTTGGAAGCCGGTTCATATGTTTTGAACGCTACTAAAGACAAACGTGAACGTGTTGGACGTTTGTTGCAGATGCATTCTAACCACCGTAAAGAGATCCCAGAAGTATTCTCTGGTGATATCGCTGCTGCGATCGGTTTGAAGAACACCACAACAGGTGACTCATTGACAGCAACAGACCGTCCATTGATCCTTGAATCAATGGAATTCCCAGATCCAGTTATCCAAGTTTCGATCGAACCTAATACTAAGGCCGACCAAGACAAGATGGATGTTGCTTTGCAAAAACTTGCTGAAGAAGATCCTACTTTCAAGGCTGAAACTAACCAGGAAACTGGTGAAACATTGATCTCTGGGATGGGTGAACTTCACTTGGATATCATCGTTGACCGGATGAAACGTGAATTCCACGTTGAAGCTAAAGTCGGTGAACCACAAGTTGCTTACCGTGAAACATTTACTAAGCAGGTTTCTGCTCAAGGTAAATTCGTTCGTCAGTCTGGTGGTAAGGGACAATACGGTGATGTTTGGATCGAATTCACACCTGCTGAAGAAGGCGAAGGATTCTCATTCGAAAATGCTATCGTTGGTGGTGTTGTTCCTCGTGAATATATTCCTGCTGTAGAACAAGGCTTGAAAGAATCAATGGCTAACGGTATTCTTGCCGGCTATCCTTTGATCGACGTTAAAGCTAAGTTATACGATGGTTCTTACCATGATGTCGATTCTAGTGAAGCAGCCTTTAAAGTTGCTGCCTCGATCGCTTTGCGTAATGCCGCTAAAGGTGGTGGCGCTGTGATCCTTGAACCGATCATGAAGGTCGATATCGTTGCCCCTGAAGATAACTTGGGTGATGTTATGGGTCACGTTACTGCTCGTCGTGGACGTGTTGACGGTATGGAAGCTCGCGGTAACGCTGAGTTAGTACATTCATTCGTTCCGTTGTCAGAAATGTTTGGTTATGCTACTACCTTGCGTTCATCAACTCAGGGTCGTGGTACCTTCACAATGACATTTGACCACTACGAACCAGTACCGAAGTCAATTCAAGAAGATATCATCAAGAAGAACGGCGGAGAAGCTAAGTAAGCTTGAATGAAAACAAAAAAAGAGCTGTTCGAGTTAAATCTCGAGCGGTTCTTTTTTCGTATGATCCGAAAAATCATTTATCAGTTGTAAGCACGTTAGCTCCGAGTGAGTTTTTGAAATGCGCCAGAGCCCACTTGTGACCGACTTGGTCGAAGCTGGCGACGCTGTCTTCATAGACATTACTGTGATAATCTAAATTGTATGCAGCAATGGCAGTATGCAGAACACAAATGTCGGTACAAACACCTGTTAAATAAAGGTCTTTGATGTCGCGACTGCGCAAATAGTTGTCCAAGTTGGTATTTTGAAAACTAGAATAACGATTTTTGTTGAATTTGTAAACATTGTCTTGGTCCTGATGTTTGTGATACCAGGAGGCTAACTGACCATAAAGTTCTTGCCCAGGTGTACCAGCGATGTTATGAGGTGGGAAAAGGGCAGTTTCAGGATGAAAAGGATCATCTTTAAAATGATAGTCAGTTGGCAAAATGATGTAATCGCCTTTTTCGTCGAATTCTTTAACGTGTTGCAATAAATCATCTTCGATTGCACGACCAGGTTCACCGCAATTCAAAGCTCCGTCACTGGCGACAAAGTCATTCGTATAATCGATCACTAGTAATGCTTTTTTATTTGACATGGTAAGACTCCTTTGAGTGAGATAATGAAGTACTTTGCCAATATTTTACCTATATCTATGAAAAGGTTCAATAAAAAACTTTTTGCAGGTTGTGCTAAATAAGCCTGACTTTTCATTTCGCAAACAAGTTAGAGTCAGATGGATAAGAGTAAAGCAGATATCTATCTGTAGAAAGTTAGTATTTGACTATTAAATAGTCTTAATTATGAAAGTTAGATAGGATCTTCCGTAAATTTGCGAAAATTAGAGATTTTTCAAAAAACTTTCAGAAAATCCTTGCTAACACGGAATAAATGTAATACTATAGTTAGGTACCTGTTTGAACAGGTACGTCGTTTGGTATGCCGCCAAACGGATATTTCGAGCTTTGATGCGAAAGGTTGCGACACACCCGGATGCTTTGCCACGGGTATATCGGTAATTTTCGCGGAGCTAGTCTTATTTCTAAAATGGACGAAGGAGGGAACAACATGGCAAAACAAAAAATTCGTATTCGCCTTAAAGCATACGAACACCGTATTTTAGATCAGTCTGCGGACAAGATCGTTGAAACAGCAAAGAGAACAGGTGCTGAAATCTCAGGCCCAATTCCATTGCCTACAGAACGTACATTGTACACAGTTCTTTCATCACCACATAAGCATAAAGATGCTCGTGAGCAATTTGAAATGCGGACACATAAACGTTTGATCGACATCGTCAACCCAACACCAAAGACAGTTGATTCATTGATGAAACTCGACTTGCCTTCTGGCGTTGACATTGAGATCAAGCTTTAATTCATTTTTTCTATTTTAAATCAATTTAATTGGAGGTGTACTCATGACCACAAAAGGAATCTTAGGAAAAAAAGTAGGTATGACTCAAGTTTTCACAGAGAACGGCGAATTAGTTCCCGTAACTGTTGTGAAAGTTGATGCCAACGTTGTAATGCAGATCAAAACTGTTGAAAATGACGGTTACGAAGCAGTCCAATTGGGCTACGACGATGTGCGTGCGATCAAGGCTAACAAACCTGCTAAAGGTCATGCAGCAAAAGCAAATACTGCTCCTAAGCGCTTCGTTCGTGAAATCCGCGATGTTGAGCTGGGAGATTACAAAGTCGGTGACGAAATTCATGCTGACGTCTTCTCAGAAGGAGACAGCGTGGATGTAACCGGAACATCAAAGGGTAAAGGTTTCCAAGGTAACATTAAACGTTGGAACCAGGCTCGTGGTCCGATGGCACACGGTTCTCGTTATCATCGTCGCCCAGGTTCAATGGGTGCAATTATCAACCGCGTATTTCCTGGCAAGGTACTTCCAGGACGTATGGGTGGTAACAAGGTAACGATTCAAAACTTAAAGATCGTTAAAGCTGATACAGACAATGGTGTACTTTTCATTAAGGGTAACGTACCTGGCGCGAACAAGTCATTCGTTACTGTTAAAAGTACAGTGAAATAAATTAAGGGAAGGGAGGAAATACAAACATGCCTACAGTTGCATTATTTAAACAAGATGGTAGCAAAAATGGTGAAGTTGAATTAAATGACACAATTTTTGGTATCGAACCAAACAACAACGCAGTTCATGACGCAGTCTTGATGCAACGCGCATCACTTCGCCAAGGAACACATGCTGTTAAGAACAGGACTGCCGTTCGCGGTGGTGGTAAGAAACCATGGCGTCAAAAGGGTACTGGCCGTGCTCGTGCTGGTTCCACACGCTCACCACTTTGGGTCGGCGGTGGTACGATCTTCGGACCAACACCACGTTCATACGCCTACAAACTTCCACGCAAAGTTAGTCGTTTGGCTCTTAAATCTGTTCTTTCACAAAAAGTAATTGATGAAAGCTTAGTAGTTGTTGATTCATTTGAATTCGAACAACCAAAGACTAAGGACTTTGCAGCATCTCTTAAGAGTTTAAATGTTAACTCTAAAGTATTAGTAGTTCTTGAAGATGATAACGAAAACGCTGCTCGTTCAGCTCGTAACCTTAAAAATGTTACAGTTCTTCCTGCAAAAGGTTTGAATGTATTGAACGTTATTGACAGTGACAAAGTTGTCATCACAAAAGGAGCTCTTTCTCAAGTAGAGGAGGGTCTAGCATAATGGAAGCACGTGATGTAATTTTACGTCCAGTTATCACCGAAGCATCGATGGCTGACTTGGACGACAAGCGCTACACATTTGATGTTAATACTAATGCAACGAAGTTCCAGATCAAAGATGCTGTTGAAGAAATCTTTGATGTTAAAGTTGCAAAAGTTAATGTCATGAACTTAAAAGGTAAGAAGAAACGTATGGGTCGTTACGAAGGCTACACAAAGAAGCGTCGTAAGGCAATCGTTACTTTAACACCTGAATCAAAAGAAATTAAAATTTTTGAAGAAGAATAATTAACATAGGAGGGAAAAATAGTGGGGATCAGAGTATACAAACCGACCTCAAATGGTCGCCGTAATATGACTACTTCTGACTTTGAAGAAATTACAAGCACAACTCCTGAAAAGTCATTGCTTTCTTCTCAAAGCAAAACTGCTGGTCGTAATGTTTACGGTCATAAAACTGTTCGTCACCGTGGCGGCGGTCACAAACGTCAATATCGCTTGATCGATTTTAAGCGTATTAAAGATGATGTTCCCGCAACAGTTAAGACGATCGAATACGATCCTAACCGTTCAGCTAACATCGCCTTGATCGTTTACGCTGACGGTATTAAATCATACATTCTCGCACCTAAGGGCCTTGAAGTTGGCCAGACTGTTAAATCTGGTGCAGATGCTGATATCAAAGTTGGTAATACATTACCATTAATGAATATGCCAGCTGGTACTACTATTCATAACATCGAATTAAACCCTGGCCAAGGTGGACAATTAGTTCGTTCTGCTGGTACATCAGCACAATTACTTGGTAAGGAAGAGAAGTATGTTACAGTACGTTTGGCTTCCGGTGAAGTACGCCAAATCTTAGGTACTTGTCGTGCAACGATCGGTTCTGTTGGTAATGCACAGCATGAATTGATCAAGCTTGGTAAAGCTGGTCGTAAACGTTGGATGGGCGTTCGTCCTCAGTCTCGTGGTTCTGTAATGAACCCTAATGATCACCCGCATGGTGGTGGTGAAGGTAAGGCTCCTGTTGGTATGCCAAGTCCTTTGTCTCCTTGGGGTAAGAAGACTGCTGGTAAGAAGACACGTTCTAAGAAAGCACGTTCAAATAAATTTATTGTTCGTGGTCGCAAGAAGAAATAATCACCAGTAAAATCATGGTGGTTCTATCCGAAAGGAGGATAACTCTTGAGTCGTAGTTTGAAAAAGGGACCTTTTGCAGATGAACATCTGTTAAAAAAAATCGCAGCACAAGCTGATAATGAAAAGAAATCCGTTATTAAAACTTGGTCACGTCGTTCGACGATCTATCCTAGCTTTGTTGGATATACGATCGCTGTTCATGACGGCCGCAAGCAAGTTCCAGTTTATATCCAAGAAGATATGGTTGGTCATAAACTTGGTGAATTTGTTCCAACACGGACATTCCATGGTCATGGCACTGACGATAAAAAGACCGTCGCAAGATAATCTAAGGGAGGAAATAAAATGGCTGAACAAGTAACCTCAGCAAAAGCAACTGCTCGCGTAGTTCGCATCCCTGCACGTAAGGCGCGTCTTGTGATCGATCTTATCCGTGGGAAGAGTGTTGCTGAAGCACTTGGTATCTTGAAGTTTACTCCAAGATCTGGTGCTTACCTAATTGAAAAAGTTTTAAAATCCGCAATTGCCAACGCAGAAAACAATTTTGACTTGGATGCTGAAGATTTATATGTAAGCGAAGCTTTTGTCAACGAAGGACCGACTTTAAAACGGTTCCGTCCTCGTGCTAAGGGTTCTGCTTCTCCAATCAACAAGCGTACCAGTCACATTACTGTAGTGGTATCTGAAAAATAAGGAGGGATAAGCGTGGGTCACAAAATAAATCCTACTGGATTACGTGTTGGTATTATTCGTGATTGGGAATCCAAATGGTATGCTGAAAAGGACTTTGCTTCATACCTTCACGAAGATATCCGTATCCGTGAATATATTCAAAAGAAATTAGCCGACGCATCTGTCTCTACCGTTGAGATCGAACGTGCCGCAAAGCGCGTTAACATTTCTATCCATACTGCAAAACCAGGTATGGTTATCGGTAAAGGCGGTTCTGAAGTTGAAAAATTACGTAAAGAATTAAACAACTTGACCGGCAGACGTGTACACATCAACATCATCGAAATCAAGAAACCTGATTTGGATGCTAAATTAGTTGGTGAAAACATTGCACAACAATTGGAAGGCCGTGTTGCTTTCCGTCGTGCTATGAAACAACCAATGCAACGTACAATGCGTGCAGGTGCAAAGGGTATCAAAGTTCAGGTTGCTGGACGTTTGAACGGTGCCGACATGTCACGTGTGGAACACTTCTCACAAGGAACTGTTCCTTTGCACACACTTCGTGCTGATATTGATTATGCTTGGGTCGAAGCTAATACTCAGTATGGTCAGATCGGTGTTAAGGTTTGGATCTTCCGTGGTGAAGTTCTACCTGAAAAGAAAGATCAAAGTAAAGGAGGGAAATAGTCTATGTTAGTACCAAAGCGTGTTAAGCATCGTCGCGAATTCCGTGGCAAGATGCGCGGGGAAGCCAAAGGTGGTAAGACAGTTGCTTTCGGCGAATACGGTTTACAAGCACTTGATTCACATTGGATCTCAAACCGTCAGATCGAAGCAGCTCGTATCGCTATGACCCGTTACATGAAGCGTGGTGGGAAAGTTTGGATCAAGATTTTCCCTCATAAATCATATACTTCAAAAGGTATCGGTACTCGTATGGGTAACGGGAAAGGTGCACCAGAAGGCTGGGTAGCACCTGTCAAGCGTGGCAAGATCATGTTTGAAGTTGGTGGAGTTTCTAAAGAAGTTGCGCACGAAGCATTGCGTTTAGCTTCACACAAGCTCCCTGTTAGAACTAAAATCGTTTCTCGTGAGGAAGTAGGTGGCGAATCTGATGAAAACTAAGGAATTCAAAGACGAACTCAACAAATTGACCACTGACGAATTACTTGCTAAAGAAAAGCAATACAAAGAAGAATTGTTCAATTTGCGTTTCCAATCTGCAACTGGTCAGCTTGAAAATACTGCTCGCTTGCAAACAGTTCGGAAAGCAATTGCTCGCATCAAGACTTTGCTGCGTCAAAACGAAGCTGCAAAATAAAGAATACGAAGAGGAGGCTAATCGCGCATGAGTGAAGGTCGTAACTACCGTAAAGTTTACCGTGGCCGTGTTGTTTCTGATAAGATGGACAAGACGATCACTGTCGTTGTTGAAACATACAAGTTTCATCCTGTATATGGCAAACGTGTTAAGTATTCCAAGAAATACAAGGCTCATGATGAAAACAATGAAGCAAAAACGGGCGACATCGTAAAAATCATGGAAACCCGGCCATTGTCAGCTACAAAACGTTTCCGTTTATTAGAAATCGTTGAAAAAGCAGTTGTTCTTTAATTGATACTTAGAGACAATCAATAAACTGATTCGTATTCTGATCTAATAACGAAAGGAGGTCACATAACTGTGATCCAACAAGAAAGTCGTTTACATGTTGCTGATAATTCCGGAGCACGTGAGCTTTTAGTTATTAAAATTTTAGGTGGCTCTCGTGTTAAAACTGCCAGTGTCGGTGACATTGTGGTTGCTACTGTTAAACAAGCAACACCAGGTGGCGTTGTCAAAAAGGGCGATGTTGTTAAAGCAGTCATCGTTCGTACTAAATATGGTACACATCGTACAGACGGTTCATACATCAAGTTTGATGAAAATGCAGCTGTTATCATCGGTGATGATAAATCACCAAAAGGCACCCGTATCTTTGGACCGGTTGCCCGTGAACTACGTGCTGGGGACTACATGAAAATTGTTTCTCTCGCACCTGAAGTTCTGTAAAACAACCGTCTATCCGACAAGGAGGTGCACAAGTAATAATGTTCATTAAAAGAAATGATAAAGTTAAAGTAATTGCCGGTAAAGATAAGGGCAAAGAAGGAGAAGTCCTTCAATCTATTCCTGCTAGAGACCGTGTGGTCGTGAAGGGTGTCAATATCGTTAAGAAACATCAAAAGCCAACTAATGATAACCCAAGTGGTGGTATCGTTGAAGTTGAAGCTCCGATCCATGTTTCTAACGTTATGTTGATCGATCCTTCTAACAATGAAGCAACTCGTGTTGGCTTCAAGGTAGAAGATGGCAAGAAAGTCCGTGTTTCGAAAAAAACTGGTGAAATTATCTAAACCTAGCAAGGAAGGAGGAACACTTTTTCATGGTTAACCGTTTAAAAGAAAAATACACAAACGAAATCGTTCCATCAATGATCGATAAGTTCAATTATTCATCAATCATGCAAGCACCTAAAGTTGAAAAAATCGTGATCAACATGGGTGTGGGTGATGCAGTCAGCAACGCTAAGAATCTTGACGAAGCCGTTGAGGAATTGACTTTGATCTCTGGTCAAAAGCCAGTTATTACAAAGGCTAAGAAATCAATCGCCGGTTTCCGTTTACGTGAAGGAATGCCGATCGGTGCTAAGGTCACATTACGTGGTACACGTATGTATGACTTCTTAGACAAGTTGGTTTCTGTATCATTGCCGCGTGTGCGTGACTTCCATGGTGTAAGTAAGCGTGCCTTTGACGGCCGTGGTAACTATACTCTTGGTGTCCGTGAACAATTGATTTTCCCTGAAATTGATTTTGATAATGTCAACAAAGTTCGTGGAATGGATATCGTTATTGTTACAACTGCTCAGACTGACGAAGAATCCAAGGAATTGTTGTCACAACTTGGAATGCCATTCGCTAAATAAGGAGGTTACAAACTTGGCAAAGAAGTCACAAATTGCAAGAAATCATCGTCCTGCTAAGTTCTCATCACGTGAATATACACGTTGCGAACGTTGTGGACGTCCACATTCTGTCTATCGCAAATTTAAATTATGCCGTGTTTGCCTACGCGAACTTGCTCATCAAGGTCAGATCCCTGGCATGAAAAAGGCTAGTTGGTAAACCATAATATACAGTAAAAGGAGGCAAACAACATGGCAATGACCGATCCAATTGCAGACTTTTTAACTCGCATTCGCAATGCCAACATGGCAAAGCACGAATCAGTTGAAATTCCTGCTTCAAAAATCAAAAGCGGTATGGCTGAAATTCTTAAGAATGAAGGCTTTATCCGTGATGTCGAATACATTGATGATGACAAACAAGGTGTCATCCGCGTATTCTTAAAATATGATAAGAACAACGAACGTGTTATCTCCGGTTTACGTCGGATCTCAAAGCCCGGCTTACGTTCTTATGTCAAAGCTGATGCAGTTCCTAAAGTTTTAAACGGCTTAGGTATTGCTTTGATCTCAACATCTGAGGGTGTTATTACAGACAAAACAGCTCGTTCTAAGAACATCGGTGGCGAAGTTCTCGCTTACGTTTGGTAATATTAAATAGAAGCAAGGAGGTGTACATCTCGTGAGTCGTATTGGTTATAAAACTGTTACAGTCCCAGAAGGCGTTGAAGTCAAACAAGATGGTAACTTTGTTACTGTTAAAGGCCCAAAAGGAGAATTAACTCGTGAATTCTCTGACGTGATCTCAATGAAGATCGAAGGCAATGAAGTTTCTTTTGATCGTCCTACTGACGACTACAAAACTAAAGCTTTGCATGGTACAACCCGTGCTAACTTTAACAACATGGTAATTGGTGTCACAGAAGGCTTCAAGAAAAACCTTGAACTTCGTGGTGTTGGTTACCGTGCACAAATGAAAGGCAAAACACTGATCTTAAACGTTGGTTATTCTAACCCAGTTGAATTTGCCGAAGAAGAAGGTATTACTGTCGAAGTTCCTTCTAACACAGAAATTACTGTTTCTGGTATCGACAAAGAACTTGTCGGTGATGCTGCAGCCCGGATCCGTGCTACACGTGCACCAGAACCTTACAAAGGTAAAGGTATTCGCTATGTTGGTGAATATGTTGCTCGTAAGGAAGGTAAGACTGGTAAGTAATAAAGCAGCATGATAGCTGTTAAATAAATTCAAGAGGTGAAAATAGTGATTTCGAAACCAGACAAAAATAAGACACGTCAAAAACGTCATATTCGTGTCCGTAATAAGATCTCTGGTACTGCTGAGTGCCCACGCTTAAATGTTTATCGTTCAAACAAAAACATCTACGCTCAAATTATTGATGACGTAGCGGGTGTGACGCTGGCTAGTGCCTCTACTTTAGATAGTGAAATTGCTGCAGGTACAAAGACAGAACAAGCTTCTGCCGTTGGTGCTTTGGTAGCAAAACGTGCTGCAGATAAGAACATCAAAGAAGTTGTTTTTGATCGTGGCGGTTACTTGTACCATGGTCGCGTGTTTGCATTAGCTGATGCTGCTCGTGAAAATGGCTTAGACTTTTAAAAGAAGGAGGAATTAACGTTTATGGCTTTTATTGACCCAGCTCAATTAGATTTGGAAGATCGTGTCGTAGCGATCAACCGTATTACTAAAGTTGTAAAAGGTGGACGTCGTTTGCGGTTTGCCGCTTTAGTAATTGTCGGCGACCATAATGGTCACGTAGGATTCGGTACTGGTAAAGCTCAGGAAGTTCCTGAAGCTATCCGTAAGGCCGTTGATGCTGCTGGTAAGAACTTAATCGAAGTTCCAGTTGCTGGAACAACTCTTCCTCATGAAGTTGTTGGCCAACACAGTGGTAGCAAAGTTTTACTTAAGCCTGCTCAAGCAGGTTCCGGTGTTGCTGCCGGAGGCGCTGTTCGTGCCGTTATGGAACTTGCAGGTATTGATGATGTTACAAGTAAGTCACTTGGCTCAAATACTCCTGTTAACGTCGTACGTGCAACTATTAAAGGTTTAGAAAACATGCGTAGTGCAGAAGAAACAGCAGCCCGTCGTGGTGTTTCTGTTTCCCACTTTGCTGAATAAGGAGGACGCAAATAATGGCTAATATTAAAGTTACTTTAATTCGCTCAGTTGTCGGGCGTCCCCAAAATCAGCGTGAAATTGTTAAGAGCTTAGGCCTGACAAAACTTCACAGTTCTGCTATTGTTCCTAATAACGCAGCAATGCGTGGAGCAATTCGCAAGATCAACCATTTAGTGGACGTTCAAGAAGCTGAATAATAATTATTTAGTTAGGACAAGGAGGTGCCAACCGTAATGAAATTACATGAATTACAAGCAAGTGAAGGCTCACGTAAAGTACGTAATCGTGTCGGCCGTGGAACTTCATCTGGTAATGGTAAGACTGCAGGCCGTGGCCAAAAAGGTCAAAAGGCTCGTAGCAAGGTACGTTTGGGTTTTGAAGGTGGACAAATGCCTTTGTTCCGCCGTATGCCAAAACGTGGTTTCAACAACATTAACCGTAAAGATTATGCGATCGTGAATGTTGAAACACTTAATAAATTTGAAGATGGTGCAGAAGTTACACCTGTATTGCTCGTTGAATCCGGTGTCGTTAAGAACGAAAAAGACGGCGTTAAGATTTTGGGTAATGGTGAACTTAGCAAGAAGTTAACTGTTAAAGCTAACAAATTCTCTGCATCTGCAAAAGCTGCCATTGAAGCAGCAGGCGGTCAAACTGAGGTGATTTAATAAATGCTGAAGACACTGAGAGATGCCCTTGCTGTTAAAGAGATCCGCAGAAAAATCTTTTTTACACTTGGTGTCTTGATTGTATTTCGTCTCGGCACTTATATTACCGTCCCTGGGATCAACGCTAAAGCTTTGAATGGCGTTGCGTCTTCAGGGTTAATTAGTATCTTGAATACTTTTTCAGGTGGTGGACTGACTAACTACTCCATTTTAGCAATGGGAGTCTCACCTTACATTACTGCTCAAATTGTTGTGCAACTGTTGCAAATGGACATTGTACCGCGGTTTGTTGAGTGGAGTAAGCAAGGTGAAGTTGGTCGGCGTAAACTTAATCAAGTAACGAGATACTTGGCAATCGTGTTGGCGTTTATACAGTCAATCGGGATCACTGCCGGATTTAATACATTGAGTAGTTTGAGTCTTGTGGAAAATCCGAGTGTAAAAACTTATATTAGTATCGGTATCATTTTAACTGGTGGTACGATGTTTACAACTTGGCTTGGTGATATGATCACAGATCGCGGTTTAGGTAACGGGATCTCGATGATCATTATGGCCGGGATCATCGCGCGGATGCCTGTAGGTATTCAGCAAATAGCTCAAGAGCAGTTTGCTGGTGTGCAGATGAGCCAAGTTTGGCAGCCGATTCTATATGTAGTTATTCTTTTGGTAGTTTTGTTAGCGATCGTTACCTTTGTAACTTATGTTCAACAAGCTAACTATAAGATACCGATTCAATATACTAGACGCTTGGCCGGTGCTGGTAATAACTCATATTTACCATTGAAGGTCAACGTAGCGGGTGTTATTCCTGTTATTTTTGCCAGTTCGTTTATTGCAACACCACAAACGATCTTGATGGCATTTGCGCAGAACCATTCGCAAGATACCTGGTATCAAGTAATGTCAAGTATCTTTAGTATGCAAACTACACCAGGGATGATCCTGTATACGGTATTGATCGTTGTATTTACATTCTTCTATGCCTTTGTGCAAGTTAATCCGGAAAAATTATCTGAGAACTTGCAAAAACAAGGCAGCTATATTCCATCAGTTTGGCCTGGTAAGGAAACTGAACGCTATGTTTCTTCTCTTTTAATGAGGTTGAGTACAGTGGGTTCACTTTTCTTAGGCTTGGTTTCATTGATCCCATTGATCGGTTCAGCCTACTTTGGTTTGGATGAGTCTATCGGATTAGGTGGTACTAGTCTTTTGATCGTTGTCGGTGTTGCACTTGAAACGATCAAGCAATTAGAAGGTATGATGATGAAACAAGAGTACGTCGGTTTCATTCGTGAATAGTAAAATTGGGTTGTGTTCATTGACTTGGACTCACCCAATTTTTTGTGAGAGGACTTTGTTTAATAATTTAAATGTAGTCTTCTGGTACTTATAATGTAGTTTTTCTTTTAAAATTTAGGAGGGTTATTGATGGCATTGAATCTGATGTTAATGGGTCTGCCAGGTGCCGGTAAAGGAACACAGGCAGAACGAATCGTTGATGAATATAAAGTAGTCCACATTTCTACTGGCGATATTTTTCGTGCAGCAATGAAAAACGAAACCCCAATGGGCTTAGAAGCAAAGAAATACATCGATAAAGGTGAATTGGTCCCTGATGAAGTAACTAATGGTATCGTTAAAGAACGTTTAAGTGAAGACGATGTCAAAGATGGTTATTTGCTGGACGGCTATCCACGTAACATGGCCCAAACACATGCTTTGGAAGAAATCGGTCAGGAACTTTCACGTCCATTAAATGGAGTGATCAATATTGATGTTGACCCTGATTCATTGATGGAACGTTTGACAGGCCGGTATATTTGTCGTAACTGTGGTGCAACTTATCATAAAGTATTTAACCCAACTAAAGTAGAAGGAACTTGCGATCGTTGCGGCGGGCATGAATTTTATCAACGTGATGATGACAAGCCGGAAACTGTTAAGAATCGTTTGGATGTTAATATCAAAATGAACACTCCGCTTTTGGACTTCTATGAAGAAAAGGGACTTTTGCATAATGTTAAAGGTAATCAGGAGATCTCAGCAGTCTATGCGGATATTGAGAACATTTTAGATGCATTAAAGTAAGTAGTTGATAAAGAGAAGTTTTGTTGGAAGAGACCATCATGGCAAGCAAAATAGCTAGGCACGATCTTTGAGTTTGGGAGCTTGACTATAATAACAGAGCAAAGCATGGCGGGTTGAAGGGGAGCATTAACGGGCTTTTGTCCTATAATGCGTTTTTCAGCATTGGAGGGCGAAAGTTGGTTAAGCGCAACCTTCTGCCATGTGGAGCTCGACTAAATAACAAGTCAGCAACATTTTCAAACTATTTGGCGATCTTGCTAATTTGTCCTTGCATGTCAAGGACTGCTATGCTATGATAATTTAGGTTTATCTTTTCAATAGGTTAAGTTCGCCCAAAATTAGGGTAAGAAACGAAACCTGACGGAAAAAAGGTGGGACTCCAACAAAGCTTCTCACGTTTTTAAGTGTAAAGTTTTAAAACCAATTTAAGGAGGTACTTTTAGCGTGGCGAAAGATGATGTGATTGAAATTGAGGGTACGATCAAGGAAACCTTGCCGAATGCGATGTTCAAAGTTGAACTCGAAAATGGGCATGAGATTCTAGCTCATGTATCAGGTAAGATCCGGATGCATTATATTCGTATTTTGCCGGGTGATAAGGTGACGGTTGAAATGTCTCCATACGACTTAAGTAAGGGTCGCATCACCTATCGTTACAGATAGATTGTACTTCAATCTTATGTAGGAGGTATAATTCATGAAAGTAAGACCATCAGTTAAGCCAATGTGCGAACATTGCAAAGTAATCAAACGCAAAGGTCGCGTTATGATTATTTGCTCAAATCCGAAGCACAAACAAAGACAAGGATAATAATAAATAGGAGGTGTAATTGTAATGGCTCGTATAGCAGGTGTCGATTTACCACGTGACAAACGTATCGTGATCGGCTTAACTTATATCTACGGAATCGGTAAAACAACTGCTCAAAAGATTTTGAGCGAAGCAGGTGTTTCTGAAGACGTTCGTGTACGCGATCTCGCTTCTGATCAAGAAGATAAGATCCGTGCTGTTGTTGATAACTATAAGGTTGAAGGTGATCTTCGTCGTGAAGTCGCTTTGAACATCAAACGTTTGTCAGAAATTGGTTCTTACCGTGGCATGCGTCATCGTCGTAATTTGCCCGTTCGTGGACAACACACGAAGAACAATGCACGTACACGCAAAGGCCCAGCAATTTCAATTGCCGGCAAGAAGAAATAATCTAATAAAAAAGGAGGTCAGCTAATTAATGGCAGTCAATAAATCTCGTAAGCGTCGTGTCAAGAAGAATATAGAAAGCGGCGTTGCACATATTCATTCTACTTTCAATAATACACTTGTTATGATCACAGATGTCCATGGTAACGCTGTTGCTTGGTCTTCAGCTGGCTCATTGGGCTTTAAAGGCTCACGTAAGTCCACACCATTCGCAGCTCAGATGGCATCTGAAGCAGCTGCAAAAGGTGCAATGGATTATGGTATGAAGACAGTCGGTGTTACTGTTAAGGGACCAGGTTCTGGTCGTGAAGCTGCAATTCGTGCACTTCAAACAACAGGTCTTGAAGTAACTTCTATCAAAGATGTTACTCCAGTACCTCATAATGGATGCCGTCCTCCAAAGCGCCGTCGTGTTTAATTTGGACATGCATTCATTTTGAAGGAAATCTTCATGATGTTGTCTCCAGATTGCACGTTACGTTTTGAAAGGGGTAAAGGTAAGAATGATCGAATTTGAAAAACCAAAAATTCAAAAAGTTGAAGAAAGTGAAAACTATGGTAAATTTGTTGTTGAACCGTTAGAACGCGGTTATGGGACAACCCTAGGCAACTCTTTACGTCGGATTCTTCTTTCTTCATTGCCAGGTGCTGCTATCACCGATGTTCAAATTGATGGCGTTTTGCATGAATTCTCATCAATTGATGGTGTTTTGGAAGACGTAACCACAATCATTTTGAATCTGAAAAAAGTTGCATTGAAGTTAAATTCCGAAGACGTTCAAACATTGGAAATTGATGTTACCGGCCCAATGGAAGTAACTGCAGGCGACATTCAAGGAAGCAGTGAAGTTGAAGTACTCAACCCTGACTTGTATATTTGTACAGTCGCTGATGGTGCTTCGTTCCATGCGCGGATGACTGCTAACAAGGGTCGTGGCTATGTTTCAGCTAATGAAAATAAAGCTAAAACTGAAGATATGCCTATCGGTGTATTGGCAATCGACTCGATTTATACCCCAATCGAACGTGTCAACTACCAAGTAGAAAAAACACGTGTTGGTCAAAAGAGTGATTTTGACAAATTGACGCTTGATGTCTGGACTAATGGATCAATTACTCCGAGTGAAGCAATCAGTCTGTCAGCTAAGATCTTGACAGAACATTTGACTTTATTTGTTGATTTGACTGACGAGGCTAAGAATGCCGAGATCATGGTCGAAAAAGAAGAGACTCATAAAGAAAAAATGCTCGAAATGACGATTGAGGAACTCGATTTGTCTGTTCGTTCATATAACTGCTTGAAGCGTGCCGGTATCAATACCGTGCAAGAATTGACTAATAAGTCAGAAGCAGACATGATGAAGGTCCGTAATTTGGGTCGGAAATCATTGGAAGAAGTTAAGGCAAAATTGGCCGATTTGGATTTGTCATTGCGTCATGATGACTAGTAATATCAACTAACTAACAAGGGAGGGAATCTGTTCATGGCATACCGTAAATTAGGGCGTGACAGTGCTCATCGTAAAGCAATGTTGCGCAACCTGACAACTGACGTGATCGTTAATGGTAAAGTTGTTACAACTGAACCACGCGCTAAAGAAGCACGTAAGTTTGTTGAAAAAATGATTACTTTGGGTAAGAAGGGTGACTTAGCTGCTCGTCGTCGTGCTGCCGCATTCATGATGGATGTTGTTGCTGATGTTAAAGAAGACGAAGATAAAGTTGTTATCCAAACTGTTTTACAAAAATTATTTGATGAGGTAGCTCCACGTTATGCAGAGCGTAACGGTGGTTACACTCGGATCTTAAAAATGGATCAACGTCGCGGAGATGCAGCCCAAATGGTTGTTTTGGAATTAGTTGATTAATTTTTACATGCATCTAAAAATAAATTAACAAGTGTCACTTTTATGGCAATAGATAGGCGTTACGATGATGGGTCAAACCGAGTCTAGTCTTAAGTAGCAGTTCTCTGTGAAAGTTTTGTCGTAAAAAGTGATTTTTTGTTTGGTATAATTTTTGAATTTTTTAAAACGGCTTACGAATATTTCGTGAGTCGTTTTTACATATCGAGAAATCAACGTGCTGGAGCGGGTCTTGTTAATTTGTATTTTTTCATTTATGGCATTATGGTATGATTAAGGCTATAGACTAATTTTGAAAGGGCAGGTAAAATGAACGGAATAATTGACATTAAAGATCTATGTTTTCGTTATTCACAGGAAAATGAGAAATTAGATCTTTCCCATATCGACCTGCATGTCAATGAAGGTGAATGGCTGGCGATCATTGGCCATAATGGTAGTGGAAAGAGTACCTTGGCCAAGGCAATCGATGGTTTGATCGAACCAGAAGCTGGCGAAGTATTCATAGATGGGGAAAAATTAACAGACAAAAGCTTATGGAATATTCGAAAAAAAATCGGCATGGTCTTTCAAAATCCGGACAATCAATTTGTTGGTGCTGATGTTGAAGGAGATGTGGCCTTTGGGCTCGAAAACCAAGGAATAGAGCGTGAAGAAATGCATGCGCGTGTCAAAAAGGCTTTGGAAGTTGTTGATATGCAGAATTTTGCCAAGCACGAACCAGTTCGTTTGTCGGGCGGGCAAAAGCAACGCGTCGCGATCGCGGGAGTATTAGCTCTTCGACCTAAAATTGTCATTTTTGATGAATCGACCAGTATGTTGGACCCTGAAGGACGACTGCAGATCATCTCGTTGATCCGACAAATGAATCAAATCGAAGGATTTACGGTGATCTCTATTACACATGATATTGATGAGGCGTCGCTAGCTGACCGAGTGATCGTGATCGATGACGGTCAGATCATTGATGACAGTTTGCCGGAAAAGCTTTTTCAAAAGGGTGAACAATTGATCGATATTGGTTTGGATGTTCCCTATCCGCAACGCTTAAAACTTGAACTAAAAAAACGTGGTATTCAAATACCGGCAGAATACATGGATGAAGAAAGCATGGTGAATTGGTTATGTCGATCCATATTGAAAAACTAAATTACGTTTACCAAAGTGGGACACCATTTTCTCACCGTGCTTTGACAGATGTTTCACTGGATATTGCTGATGGGAGTTATACTGCTATTATTGGTCACACTGGGAGCGGTAAATCGACTTTACTGCAACATTTAAATGGTTTGCTCAAACCAACTGCCGGGACATTGACGGTGGCAGGCAACAAAATCACACCCGAAACAAAAAATAAGGAATTAAACGAGCTTAGACGTCACGTGGGCTTTATTTTTCAGTTCCCTGAAGCACAGTTGTTTGAAGAAACAGTTTTAAAAGACATTGCCTTTGCGCCAAAAAACTTTGGTAAAAGTGATGAAGAAGCCGAAGACCTCGCTGCCAAAATGGCTGAATTGGTCGGCTTACCAGCAAGTGTCTTGCAAAATTCACCATTTGAGTTATCAGGTGGTCAGATGCGTCGTGTCGCGATCGCAGGAGTATTAGCTATGGAACCACAGATCTTGGTTTTAGATGAACCTACAGCCGGATTGGATCCTAAAGGCCGCTTGGAAATGATGGAAATGTTTGAACGATTACACCAGCAACAAAACCTCACAATTATTTTAGTAACTCATCAGATGAATGATGTGGCTAATTATGCTGATCACGTGCTTGTGATGGAAGAAGGCCGCTTGATCGCAGATAGTACACCACAAGAAGTGTTCAGTGATCCTAAGTGGTTGAAAGGGCATCATTTGGGTTTGCCGCAAACAACGGCTTTTGCGGCTAAATTAGCAGACAAGGGTGTCCCATTTAAAAATTTACCTTTGACCGAGGAGCAATTGGCTGCACAGCTGGCCGAGCTTTTGGCAGGCAAGGGAGATGAACAACATGGATAAAATGCTGTTAGGTCGTTATATCAATGGCGATTCTTTGATCCACCGGATGGACCCGCGAGGGAAGTTGTTTCTTAGTTTTTACTTTATCGTGATCGTCTTTTTGTGTAATAATTGGGAAACTTATGTCCTAATGACTGCGATGGTCATGTTGTTCGTTAAACTTTCAGATATTTCGCTTGGCTTTTTCATTAAGGGTGTCAGACCATTGATCTGGCTGATCTTATTTACAGTCTTACTGCAGATTTTCTTTTCCAGTGGTGGACACGTTTATTGGCACTGGGGTCCTTTTACAGTTACCGACAGCGGGATGACCAATGGTGTCTTTGTCTTTTGCCGTTTTGTGTTGATTATTTTTATGTCGACACTGCTGACTTTAACTACGACACCGATCGAAATCTCGGATGGGCTAGAATTGCTTTTAAAACCGTTGACGAAGATCAAAGTGCCGGTTTATGAGATCGCGCTGATGTTGTCGATCGCCTTGCGTTTTGTCCCAACTTTAATGGATGAGACTACGAAAATCATGAACGCACAACGAGCACGTGGTGTTAATTTTGGTGAAGGTAATTTGATCAAGCAGATCAAGTCGGTGATCCCATTACTGATCCCTTTATTTGTAAGTTCGTTCAACCGGGCTGAAGATTTAGCGACAGCGATGGAAGCACGCGGGTATCATGGAGGCGAAGGAAGAACCAAGTATCGCAAGCAGGAATGGAAAAGAAATGATACGATCGCAGTTATTTTATTTGTCGTGCTAACGATAGCTTTAGTCGTGCTTAGAAAATAACTGGGGAAAGAAACTCGCCGGAAAGCCGAGCTAGATCTGGTTTTCTGGCAACCACAACCAAAATAAAAGTGTATTCTTTAAGAGAGCAAAATGCTTACTCAGAAATAATTAAATGTATTAGAAAAGGAACAAATAATGACGAGTCGTTACAAAATAACAATAGCATATGATGGAACAAGATTTGCTGGTTTTCAAAGTCAGCCTAAGCAACGGACAGTGCAATCTGTCTTAGAACAAGCCTTAAACAAAATGAGCAAGTTTGATGAATATATCACGATTTTTGGCTCAGGACGAACCGATTCGGGTGTTCATGCCTTAGGGCAGGTTGCTCATTTTGACTTCCCCCATGATATGCCGGCCGACGCCATGTTACGGGGACTTAACAGTATGTTGCCATTAGATATTGAAATTGTTGACTGCCAGATCGTGCCGCAGACTTTTCATGCGCGTTATGAAGCTCACGCGAAGAGATATATGTATCGGGTTTCGCGTTCCTGGTTCATTGACCCTTTCAAACGTTTTTACACTGGACACTATAAGTATCCCTTGGACATCGAACGGATCAAGCAGGCGATGGGAGATGTTGTTGGAACTCACGATTTCAGTAGTTTCGTTGCCTCAGGCAGTCAAACAAAATCTCATGTTCGCACGATTTATGAGGCAACTGTTCGTGAAGACCAAGCAAACAATGAAGTGATCTTTGAATTTTGCGGTAATGGTTTTTTGTATAATCAAGTTCGCATTATGGTCGCCACGTTATTGGAGATCGGTAATAAGCGACGACCGGTCCATGATTTCTTACGTTTGTATGGGGTCAAGGATCGTAATCAGGCCAGAGAAACTGCGCCGGCCAGCGGTTTATACTTAAAAGAAGTTTACTATGGACAACAAGCGCAACAACTTGAAAAAAAAGGACACTTGCAAAACTGAGTTGAGAATTTCAGAAATCAACAAGAGGTCAGCTGAATTTAGGACGAAAAAAGTTATCTTTTTATCGGTTTTTATTTGACTAGTCGTCAAAAAAATCGTACTATAGTACATGGTATTGTTTGCCCCACAGTAGGCCCCGTTAACTTATTGTATGTCAAACAAGCATCATAAATGGAGGAAATAAACGTGCGTACAACATATTTAGCAAAATCAGGCGAAGTAGATCGTAAATGGTATGTCGTTGACGCTACAGATGTCCCTTTGGGTCGTTTGTCAAGCGCAGTAGCATCTATCTTACGCGGTAAAAATAAGCCAACTTATACACCAAACGTTGACACAGGCGACTTTGTGATCATTATCAATGCTGACAAGGTTGCTTTGACAGGTAAGAAAGCTTCAAGAAAGATCTATTATCATCACACATTACATCCAGGTGGTTTGAAGGAACGGACTGCTGGGGATTACCGTGAAAAGGATCCAGAGAAGTTGCTTGCACTCTCTATTGGAGGCATGCTTCCAAAGGGTACTCTTGGCCGTCAACAACTTAAGAAGTTACATGTATATCGCGGTGCAGATCACAAGCATGCAGCACAAAATCCAGAAGTTTTGGATATCAATACTTTAATCTAGGAGGAATTCGAAATTGGCTCAAGTACAATATAGTGGCACAGGCCGTCGTAAAAACTCCGTTGCTCGTGTTCGTTTGGTACCCGGTACTGGTAAGATCACGATGAACGGCAAATCAGTTGAAGAATATATTCCATTTGAAAACTTGATCGAAGTTATCAAGCAACCATTTGGTGTTACAGAAACAGCAGACCAATATGACGTTTTAGTAAACGTTAATGGTGGTGGCTATGCAGGCCAAGCCGGAGCAACTCGTCATGGTATTGCTCGTGCTTTGTTGCAAGTTGACCCAGAATTTCGTGGTGTTTTGAAGCGCGCTGGTCTTTTGACTCGTGACTCCCGTATGAAGGAACGTCGCAAGCCAGGTTTGAAGAAGGCTCGTAAGGCTCCACAATTCTCAAAACGTTAATTTATTATCGTTTATTCCAAAAACACTTTCCATTACGGAGAGTGTTTTTTGTTTACAGTGCTTTTGAAAAAAGGGACTTTGTCAAATAGTGTTGATGGT
>NZ_AZFI01000130.1 GCF_001435755.1 Ligilactobacillus acidipiscis DSM 15836
TTTATTGGTATAGTCCAATTATAATTGATATAGACCAATAATGCAAGGAAACTTACACAAAAATCTAAAAAAATAACCACTAGTTTTAAAAAACGGACCTTTTTAAACTAACGGTTATCTTTTTTTAAATATTTTCTCTTATTGTATCAGGCTGTGTTGTTTATTCAACGGTAACACTCTTAGCCAAGTTTCTTGGCTTATCAACGTCGTAGCCGCGTTCCTTACTTGTGTAGTATGCAAGTAACTGTGCTGGAATGATTGCTGCTAACGGTGTTAATAATTGATGAACTTCTGGCAAAACGATCTGGTCACCGTCTGTTGCCAAGTTTTCAGACACGATATTGATCACATTAGCGCCACGCGAGATCACTTCTTGTTCATTGCTTCTTGTTAAACTAGCAGTCTTTTGATCCGTAATGATCGCAATAACTGGTGTTTTGTCTTCGATCAAAGAGATCGTGCCATGTTTCAATTCACCTGAAGCAAAGCCCTCAGTTTGAACATAAGAAACTTCTTTCAATTTTAATGCAGCTTCGATGGCTGTTTGATAGTCGATCCCACGACCAATGTAAAAAGCATTTCTAGTTGTTTCTAGGTATTTTTTAGCCAAGTCTTCAACAATGTCTTTCTGATCAACTAAGGACTGAATAGCATTAGCGGCTTTAGTAAGTTCAAAACCTGTATCAAATTCAGTTGCTTGTTTTGTGCCTTTGATCATTCCCAAGCCCTTAGCCAAAATGGTTTCGGCAGCAATTTGAGCAGTGTATGCTTTAGTTGAAGCAACAGCAATCTCTGGCCCAGCATTTAACAACATTGTATATGTGGCTTCACGAGAAAGAGTAGAATTTGGAACATTAGTAATGGTTAAACTTTCGTACCCAAGTTCATTGACCTTAGCTAAAACTTCACGACTGTCCGCCGTTTCTCCACTTTGAGTCAAGAAAATAAACAACGGCTTTTCTGACAACAATGGCATGTTATAGCCAAATTCCGAAGCAATGTGTACTTCAGTTGGGATACCCGCAATTTTTTCGAAAATGTTTTTCCCGACCAAACCAGCATTATAACTTGTCCCAGCAGCAACAATGTATAAACGATCAGCTTTATCCATAGCATCCATCAATTTTTTATCAACTTTAATAGAACCATCTTGGGCAATATATGTTTGCTGCAAACCACGGATCACAGCTGGTTGTTCATCGATTTCTTTTAACATAAAGAAGTCATATGCACCCTTTTCAGAGGCTGTGGCGTCATCATCAACGTGGAATTGGTTACGTTCTACTTGATTACCATCTTTGTCTTCGATCTCAACAGCACTCGGTGTAACAGTCACAACATCGCCATCAGTTAATTCAATGAAATCATGAGTTTCTGATAACATGACCATGGCATCACTGCAGACAACGTTAAAGCCATCTCCAACACCGATCAACAGCGGACTCTTCTTTTTAGCAACAAATAATGTGTTAGTCTGTGTCTTGTCCATCAATAAGAAGGCATAAGATGATGTCTTATCGATCAAGCTCAAAACATGTGTGAAGGCTTCTTTGGTTTCCATACCTTCGTTAACAAAATGCGAGATCAATTGCACGATCACTTCTGTATCAGTTTCACTCACGAATTTTGTATCAGCTAAATATTCTTGTTTTAGTTGACGGAAATTACCGATCATACCGTTATGTACTAAGTAGAAACGGCCATCTGCAGATGCTTGAGGGTGAGCATTAGCCTGACTAGGAGCACCATGAGTTGCCCAACGTGTATGGCCGATCCCAGTAGTTCCTTTAACTGCTGGACCAACAGCAGCACGTAAGTCTTCGATCCGGCCTTTTTCCTTGACTAAATAACCATTGCCCTTTTGATCATTAACATAAATACCAGCCGAGTCGTACCCGCGATATTCAAGCTTTTTAAGCCCATTCAATAAAATTTCTGTGGCGTTTTCTTTACCTGTTACTCCGACAATTCCGCACATATTTGAAACTCCTCCATTAAAGAATTTTAACTATACCTCTGCGTAAAAATTATATTGGTATATATTTTATTTAACTTATTATTTATATTACAAAGCTTAAAATACACCTTTACGTAAAACTTGTCAATATTTTTATTAAATTGGTATGGATATATCCCAAATTAAGGTAAGCTCCTTAACAGCAGTATTTGAGCGGCTTTTTATTTCGTCAATATTTGTACATACTCTAGTTTTTTTCATAATTAGCAGCTTTTTTGTCCTCACATTACTTTGTCAGTTTGAAAAACTATTATTTTACCCAAAGATGATCCCCAGTGGTCAAAAAGAGAGCTTCAAAATAGCGAAATTAGACCCTTACAGGAAAAACAGAACAACTTTTATCCAAGAGAAAATTGAGTCACTTCTGAATAAAAGATAAGTGAGAATGTTAAATAATCGAGCAATTTAATCTTTCTTAGAGGCCATTTGTGAGAAATGAATCCTCTATTTTTTGCTCAATTCCTTATAGGATCCAATGTTTATACTAAAAATTAGATTTTAAAAATTAAAAAAATTCGCTATAGTTTTTGCACCTATCGCTTTTTATTTATATTTCTCCTTTTTACACTTCTACTATATGTTGTATTAATTCTCATTAGGGTATACCATATATAGTATAAAAGAACAAAGGAGGATCTTTATGAAAACTATCCAAAAAGAAAAAATCAGTCTATCTAATGAGTTCATTGAGCAAATCAAAGAATCTATCAAACCTCATTGGGGACCTTTGGGCTGGGTTACTTATAAAAGGACCTATGCACGTTATTTACCTGAAAAACAGCGTACAGAAAATTGGGATGAGACTGTTAAACGGACTGTTGAGGGTAATATTAATCTAGACCCACGTTTGCAGTATGATCCTAGCCCCAAAATAAAAGACGAGCTAACTCAAGAAGCGCAAAAGCTTTTTCGTCTGATTTATGGTTTAGGAGCGACACCCTCAGGGAGAAATCTGTGGATTTCTGGCACAAAATATCAACAAGAACACGGTGATGCTTTAAACAATTGCTGGTTTATTGCAATACGTCCTCAAGCATATGGCGATAGTCACATTGTGCCTGAATATCTAACTCAAGATCAGCCAGCAGCATCCATGCCCTTTTCATTTATGTTTGATCAATTAATGAAGGGCGGCGGAGTAGGCTTTTCCGTCACACAAGAAAACATCAATCAATTACCAACTGTTGATAATACAGTCAATTTAACCATTTTGATCAGTCACAACAGTAAAGCTTATGCTGAAACAGTTAAAATGGGAGCACAAGACAAGGAACGATGGTTAGCGGATCATGTTCCAGATAATTATGATTTATATGAACTTCCTGACACTCGTGAGGGCTGGGTCTTGGCAAATGCTACGATGATCGATCATCATTTTAGTTCTACTAATATAACTGGCTCCACCGATCTTGTGCTGGATGTTAGTCATATTCGTGCGCGAGGTGAAGCAATCCATGGGTTTGGTGGAACCGCATCTGGTCCAGCACCACTAGTTGAGATGCTTTTTGATATTAACCAAATTCTGAATGAACAAGCTGGGAAAAAATTAAGTTCTGTAGAGTGTACTGATATTGGTAATTTAATTGGAAAAGCCGTAGTAGCGGGTAATGTGCGTCGCTCAGCTGAATTGGCACTGGGATCTGCTGATGACCATGCCTTTATTAACATGAAACAAGATCAAGCCAAACTTTATCATCACCGGTGGGCCTCTAATAACAGTGTAGCTGTTGATTCTAACTTTAATAATTATGATGAAGTTGCTAATTCGTTACGTAAAAATGGGGAACCTGGAATTGTGAACCTTGACTTATCAAAAAATTATGGGCGCATTGTGGACGGTAAACAAACTGGGATCGATCCTAATGTTGAAGGCACAAATCCATGTGGTGAGATTTCTTTAGCAAATGGGGAACCATGTAATTTATTTGAAGTTTTTCCGGGAATCGCCACTCAACAAGGCTGGAATTTACAAGAAGTCTTTACGTTAGGAACAAGATTTGCTAAACGCGTGACTTTTAGCCACTATGATTGGGAAATTTCGCGTACTATCATTGCTCAAAACCGTCGGATCGGTATCTCAATGTCTGGAATTCAAGATTGGATTTTAAATGAATTTGGCCATCGTGTGGTTCGTGGTTTTGGCGAAGGCAATGACCCAGTAACTGGTAAAAAAGTAAAACGCCCTATTTATGACCAAAAAGCTGCACATAAGGTCACTCAACTTTATCAAGCAGTTATCCAAGCTGATAAAGAATATTCGCAGACTCTTAATTGTGTTCCTTCGCTTAAACATACAACTGTCAAGCCTTCTGGAACAGTTGCAAAATTGGCCGGTGCTTCAGAAGGAATGCACTTTCATTACGCTGGTTACTTAATTCAACGTATTCGTTTTCAAGATAATGATCCATTACTTTTGTCATTAAGTGCCGCTGGCTATCATATGGAGCCAGATGTTTATACTAAAAATACCATGTGCGTTGAATTTCCAATGCGTGCACCACATGCAGACGACCCGGAGTTTGCTTCAGCTGGAACAGTTTCAATTGCTGAACAATTTGCAACGCAGGCTTTCTTACAAGAATACTGGTCAGATAATGCGGTCAGCTGCACGATTACTTTTCAACCTGAGGAAGGTCCAGAAATAAGTGACCTATTAAATCAATATCGTTTTATTACAAAATCTACTTCTCTTTTACCATATTCTGGTGCTGATTTTAAACAAGCTCCCAAGAAACCAATTAGCAAAGCTACCTTTAAACATAAACAAGCCGAAATCAAGCATGATGTACAGACAGTCTTTGCACGTCAAAGTCAGGGTCAAGATCAGGAAGAGTTTGAAATCGTTGGTCAAGAAGATTGTGAAGGTGGAGCTTGTCCAGTCAAATAAATTGTCGCAAAAGGCAAAGCAGGAGAAGACAGAATGAAGCTAAAAATTTATACTAGAGTGGGCGATAAAGGACAGACCAAACAAGTTACTGGTCACATGGTCCCTAAATATGACTTGCAAATAGAAACATTAGGACAAATTGATGAATTAGAATCTTGGCTAGGAGTAACTTGTGCGTCTTTAAGTATCAAAAACAAACAGTTAGAGCCAAACATCAAACACTTACAACGTAAATTATATGAATTACAGGCTGATATTGCGATCAAACGTCATCACAATATTCAGGATAAAGATGTCGACATACTTGAAAAAAAGATCGACGAATTAAATAATGAGACGCCAGAAATTAAGGCCTTCATCCTACCTGGAGGTCAGCAAACCGGGGCTAATTTACAATATGCCAGAACTTTAGCTCGGAAAGCTGAAAGAACAGCAGCTAAGCTCAATGATACTCAACAAACTTTAGCTGAATCAGAGTTAAAATTTATGAATCGGCTATCTGATTATTTATTTGTTTTGGCGCGTTATGCTAACTTTATGGATGGTTACGAGGACGTATGTGCAAAGTCCAAAAATTCATTTAGTAAATAAACAATTTAAAAAATAATGATACGGAGAAAAAAATGTTAAAAAAATATTCTGTAACTTTATTAGTATTGTTAAATATGCTTTTTGCTACTGGGTGTTCTAGACAAAACAATAATTTAAAACAAGTTAAGAAAAATGATACTGTTAGGGTTACTTACCAGTTAAAATCTGGCAGACGATCTTTAGGTACTAAGAATGTACAACTTAAGAAAGGCACCAAAGTTGACACGGGACTTAAAAAGGCTTGGCCAACTAAAGAACACAAAGGAATGATCACAGAGATCAACGGCCATAAGCAAAATGACAAAAAGCAAAAGTATTGGATGTATACTATTAACGGTAAGAAAGCAAGTAAAGGTGTAAAACAACAAAACGTCAAAGACAAAAATAAAATTGTTTTTACACTTCAAAAAGTAAGTGAGTGAATGTTTTATTAATAGCAACTAAAGGTTGAAAGTTGAAAAAGCACATT
>NZ_AZFI01000131.1 GCF_001435755.1 Ligilactobacillus acidipiscis DSM 15836
GATTTAATAATTGGGAAAACATGTGTGGTGATGAGTACCAACTGTCAAATAGCACGTATTTTGCTTTTATCCCATTTTTTAACGAGGAATCAATCAGCTCTAGGGCAACATTATTCATTTTACGTTGGGCTTGAGCACGTCTTTGATAAGCCAAAGAGCGCTTATCAAAGTGTTTGAATATTCCCAATTGATTTGATTTCTTTGATGAAGACATCAGGGCAAAGTTCACAGGTAGAAAGGTATTTCCGTCACTCCATCCAAGAGTTAAAGCACGGAATCCTTTAAAGTAGGCTTGTTTATCATGATCGAAAACACGAGCTAATAGCTCGGTATTTTTTGAAAACTCACGTTTAAATAGTGAATCATCGACAATAAGAGCTTGTCGTCTTCTTGGATCAGTGAAATGTTCAACATAAGTTATTAAATTTATGGCTAAAAGCTGTACCAACTTTTGCCAATTAGTTCTAGAATTGTTCAAACAATTCCGAACTGTTCTCTTAGTAAAAAATTGACTTTCATCAGCTCTAAATATTGAATACCTATTAAGAATTGCATTTAATAGCCATTCAAGCAACGTGGTAACTTTTATACCTTTTGATTTTTTCACATTAGAAGCTCTTAGAATTTCAGACAAGTGTACCAATTTAGAAAAACGTTTAAAAGAATGATGAATTGAAGTGGTCGAGTGTTGTAAAATAGACANTTTGACGCCTTAATTATAATGATATGAGTAAGCTCATGTCTATTTTTATACAATAAAGCCCCGGCAAGCCGGGGCTTTTGTATAATATTTAACTTTCAACCTTTAGGACATTAATAAGCAGACCTTAATTTACGTCTTAAGTGAAAGTTATTCAGACCCTAAAAGAGTCCCTAACATGAAAGTTAATCAAAATCCAGTCCCTGAGATTGATGAAATAAGAAAAAACAATACTTCTGGACTAATGCTCAGTTCTGGTTATGGTGGTGGAACTGCCAATATCGAATACGGAGTCGAAACTAGTTGGGATCTCCAGCTATTTGATCCTAGTATGACGACTCCGTTTACACAAGTTGTAATGAAATCTAATTATAATTCTAGCGTAGTTGATCTTTTCAAAAGAAAAAACGCTATTCATCCATTCTTGGGCACATTTTATCAAAGAAGAGAAGTTTACAAAAGATTTGGCTTTCAAACTTTCCGAACAACGGATGGTAAAGATAAAAACGAAAAACTAAAATACCAGAAAAAAATTCAAAAAAGTGATCTAGTCGGTGACAACGATGCGTACAAAAATGTTTTATGGCAGCTTAATAAAGAAAGAAGAGGACAATTCATTAACCTAGCTACTATGCAAAACCACCTGCCATTTACTGATAAATACAATGAGTATCCATTTGAAGCTTTTGGTCAGGCGGTAGCTAATCCAGAACGCAAAGAACAAGTTAAACATTATATGCAGGGAATTGCACTAACTTCTAAGTATACTAAAGACTTTCTTGATCAGTTGGATCAATATCAACGTCCAATCACAGTAGTCTGGTACGGCGATCATCTACCAGGGATCTATGACGGTGATAACATGAACGATTATTACGTTCCTTTACACGAAACTGATTATTTTATTTACAGCAATAAATACGCTAGAAGCAATAAATACGCTAGAAATCATGGAGACAGTATCGGTAAACAAACTGATCATGTCCAAGTGGTCAGTCCAAACTCATTTACGGCATTAGCGCTTAAGCAAATGAACCAAAAAGTCAGTCCGTTCTACGCTATGATGACACAGGTCACCGAACAGCTTCCCGCGCAATCACGCGGTAATAATGACACTTCTGACGGATTACTGGTAGACAAACAAAATAAGGTTTTGAAAGAAAAAAATCTTACTAAAAAGCAAAAGGAACTGCTAAATGATTATCGTTTGGTGCAATACGACAATACTACGGGTAAACATTATCTAAAAAATATGCACTTTATGAAATAGGCAATCATCAAAAGACAGCAAAGGAGATCCGCTCGTAGTTGAAAGCGGATCTCCTTTGCTGTCTTTTATTTGTTTTTTAAATTCAGTGAACCAGCCCGTCAGACTTAGTATAAGAAGTCTAAAAACTCTTTATCAGACTTTTTCCCGTGCACAACAACTCGGGTGTGCGGCTTAATATTTTCTTGCAACCACTTAGCATCAGGAACGGTCAATCTAATTGAACCATAATTCTTGATATTATGCTTTTTAGTTACCTTTTGACTTCCTAAGCGTCCTGCCTGTTTTTCGATGACCTTACCATTTTTATCAAATGGCACTGACTCAAAGCGATAAACTCCATGACCGCTAAAAGAAGTCCAATACTTGGCGCCATACTTCTTAGTCGCGTCATAGTATTCTGGACCATGTTCCTTTTGCAGCCTAAAGTCACCAACAGGTGTTCGTTGATAATCTTGTGTATGACCATCATAATTCTTGCCAATAGAAGCATACATTGTATAAAGGATGTATCTTCCCTGCATCACATACACACGTTGCTTACGAACAGAAACATCAAGCCAGACCTTGTCTTTCTTTTTCTTGATATGCCGATAAGGAGTCAAGTCTGGATATTCTCCGGTCAAAGACGGCTTAGACCAATCCACTGGCTTGCGTGCCCGCTGTTTCTGATCTTTTTTTTGCTTGGCGATCTTTTGATCCCTTTTTTTGTCAATAGAGGCCTGTTTTGCCATCTTAACAGAATTGGCCTGTTCTGCTTTGTGCACGTGAATAACGCTATAACCAGCGGCAGCTACTAAGAGCAAGGCAACCAGCCAATATAGCCATTTCTTATTTTTCATTGATCCTACCTCATATTAAAGTATAGTTAGATAATAAGCTAATTTCACATATAATTTTGCGAAAAAAATTACGCTATTAAAAATATACGAATTAGCGTGATGAATGTCTAATCGTTCAAGCCCTTTTCACTAAACGTCGGGTAACTTACTATTTCGCTTATTTGGCTCCTAACAGTTCTTCTTTAGCATGGATCATTTCAGTGATCAAGTCACAGTATGGCGTGGGGACACCATATTTACGCCCTTTGCGCGAAATTGCACCGTTAATATAGTCTATTTCTGTCTTCCGTTTGTTTTGAATCAGATCCTGATACATGGAAGGATAGTGTCCTGAAATTGAAGGGTCATAACACGATTCAACATGTGCGATCAATTCATCAACATCCAAATCAATTTTTTCAACCTTTGCGACTGCTGCAAACTCTTTCACGATCGTAACGACGATCTGGTGCGCTGTGCTAGTAGCACCGAACTGTCCCATATTGCAATCAAGCAAAGTCGTCAGACAATTCATCGTCCCGTTCACGCAAGCTTTACGATAGATCGAATACAAGATATTGTCTGAATAACTAGCATTCAAGCCAGAAGCTGATAAAAATTCAGCCAGTTGCTTGGCGTCATCTTGTTTTCCATCTCCAACGTTTTCCAATTCAACTGAACCTGAGCCAAATAATTTAACTTTTCCTGGTCCTGTTAACCCAGCAGTCCACATCGTATTTCCCAAGAAAATATTATCTCGCTGGACATATTTTTCTAAAGTTTCCACGTGTCCTAGGCCATTTAAGAGACACAATACTTTCGTCTGTTCACCGAGCACACCTTGAATATCATGCAGCATTTGTGCTAACTGCATTGATTTAGTAAATACGACCACTAAATCAAACTTCTCAGCGCGGCCAACTTCTGCTTGCAACATAACCGGTAACTTAACAGTAACATCCTTACCATTATAATTAGCTTGTAAACCATTTTCTCGAATAGCATTGATATGCTCTTTCCATCCATCGATCAAGGTTACATCAACTCCGCCTTGAGACAGCATTAGTCCAAAGCGACTTCCTATTGCTCCTGCACCTGCAATAGCAACTTTCACCTTTAAGACCTCCAATTACATATTTTTTAACGTTGTTCATTATACACTCAATTTCACTGGTAAAAAAGACAGCTCTTCCAAGGCCGTCCTTCTCATTGACCGTTTTGTTGGAATCAACTAACCGGAAACCGTAATACTAACATTATCACCAGCTGCGAAATAAAAAAGGCAATAAAGGTTTCCGAGTAACTTAAGAAGTTATCAAGTACACCACACCCCTAAAACTGGTCCTAATGCGCTCCCTAACGTATTAGATAAACTTCCTAATGACTGCACAAAACCATGGTGTTGTCGCTCTGAATATTTGCTTAATAATAAGGGGATCATGGGTGTGACCAAGATCTCATTAGTAGTCAGAATAACAATACCCAAAATAAAGCACCAATACTGACTTGCACCGAAAACTATCAAAAACGAACTGCCATACAAAAACAAGCCAAGCAGCAGACAAAAACGTTCGACCCCCGGTTTATGTGGAAAAACTTATTAAAAGCGGTTGGAAAATAATCACCTGCCTAGTAGCTATTGTGAACAACAAACTATATTTCTGAACTGGTATCTCTTGTGAAGTCATCAGAGCTGAAATATTACTTTCCCATTGTTCGTAACTAATACATGTCAAAAACATGAAGGACCAAAGGAGCGCAATACTAGCACGTTTCATTTCAGTGGGAAAAACGTGCTCAACGAGCTTTTCATCTCCCGCTTCTAAATGATCTTGGTTTTTCGGCAAAGAAAAATAACGAACAAAAATAAATAATCCGCCAGTAAAGCTGAGCGCCAAAGCCCTTGCCCAGCTCCATATAAAGCCAAAAAAGTGATCAGAAAGGGCCATTTAGGAAAAAGTGCCAGTAAGAACAAGAAAAAGATGGCCAGAGTCCCACCAATATAAACCAAAGCTTCTGGTTGCCACACATCAAATAAACGACCACCTAGCAAATATCCGACTGCGATCATCCCTGAATATAAAAGAAGTACATAGCCAGCAGTTACCAGACTTTTATGTAGATCATTATGGATATAAAGTGTAATGATTGGGGTGATCAGTCCACTTCCCATAGACAGTAAAGTATTGATCGATAAAAACATTTTATTTCTGATCCGCAATAAAAGACATCCTCACCCAAAATAGGCAACAATGCTTTAGCTTATCACACTATAGATAGTTCACCGGAGAGTTTTAAATACTTGAACTTGTATGATTACAAATAAAAAGCTGGATCATTGATCCAACCTCTATCTTTACTTATTATTGATCATGTTTTACTTTAAATAACTGACTCAATAAGGCTACATTATCCTTGATTTTTTCAGAACTTGCTTCTAGTTCATACAACGAATCTTGATTTTGCTTAAAACCATTTAAAGCTGAGTCGATTTGCTCACTAGTCTGCTTGGAGGTTTTATCAAGACTTTCAACTTCATGTAAAATATTTTGCAAAGTTTCTCTAATACTCTCAGAAGATTGATCCACATCTTTAGATAACTTACGCATTTCTTTGGCAACTACTGAAAAGCCATTGCTATTTTCGCTTGAACGAACGGCCTGCAAAGCCGTATTGACAGCCAAAATATTAGTATGGTAGGCAATCTCATGCACGGTTTTTGTAATTTGCCCAATTTCAGTTGTATCATTTTTCAACGCACCAGTGTTTTCCAAGTTATCAGTCGAGCATGATTGCATGGAAGCCATCATGCTTTTCGTCTCACTCATATGCTTCATTTGAGAATCATACATTTGTTCGATTGCATCTGAAACTGAAGTAATATCAGTCAACGCTTCATTAATGGCTGAAGTACTCTTTGTTTTATCAAAGCAAATTTTGCAAACTCCTGTTAACTTATGGGTCTCATCGTGCAAAGGAAAATAGTTGGCTTCCAAATATATTTTCTTGTCTCCCTTGCCTTTTCTCAAGACTTGGTCTTGAAATGGCTGTCCTGCCAATAAACGATTCCAAAATTCGGTATAACTTGCACTATTGACAAAAGAATCAAAACAAAGGTCTGGGTGTTGCATTGTCAATAATTCTTCTTTGGAATATCCCATTGTTTGAG
>NZ_AZFI01000132.1 GCF_001435755.1 Ligilactobacillus acidipiscis DSM 15836
TTTTATGACGAACTAGCACCACGCGTATTACAATTATAGGCAAGCTTGTATCTTTATTTCAAGACTTTTGCTATATTGCCGGTAAATTTAATTATTTGTCGTTGTTTCATACGTTCAGTTATTGTAATATCAAGATGAATAAAGAAATTAAGGGGAAGGTTAAATGAAGGCTTTTATTTTTGATATGGATGGAGTACTGGTCGATAGTGAAAGATATTTTTATCGGCTAAAACTGGAGTTTTTGAAAAAAATGGGGGAAAAGCCCGCAGTTTCCAGCATTACTGATATTGTCGGACTTTCTGCTGATAATGGGTGGAAAAAACTGGTGCCTGTTGATAGTAAACGTGCCCAGTTACGCCCGTTATTTGAAAAGTATCGTGATCAGCATATGATCGACTATCCTAAGTACTTGAATGCCGAAGTACCGGAATTTCTGTCTGATATTAAAAATGATGGTCAAACGATTGCCTTGGCTTCTGCCGGCTATATCTCGGGAATTGAAAGGATGATCAGAGAATGTAATTTTGGTCAGTATTTTAGCTCAGTTTTAAGCGGAGAACATGTTACGAATAACAAGCCAGCGCCGGATATTTATTTATCAAGCGTGCAAAAATTAGGTTTAAAGCCGACAGAATGTGTGGCAGTTGAGGATAGTCCAGTTGGGATCCAAGCGGCAAAAGGCGCAGGTTTAGAAACATGGGCTATTAAGTATCCTTACTACCAGTTAGACCAGCATCAGGCTGACCATGTTTTTGCAGGGTTTGGTCAAATGCGAAAATATTACCAAGAACAGTACGCCAAAAGTAAAATATGATAAGAATTAACTGCTACTGTGCTGGACTTTAACCAATTTTGTTCGTCTTTCCCGTAAAGTTGTCTTGACTTATCAGTAGATTCAGTTAGAATATCTTTATTAGAAGAAAAGTGTTGAACGAATGAGTAGGTCGTGTGGGAGTTCAGAAAGACGGCGTTTGCTGCGAGCCGTTCTCCTAGCTGCTGAAGATGGTTTGGGAGTTTCTCATAGTCGAGCACAAGTAAGACTATGGTGGTCGGTCCATTATCCCGCCAGTTTATACTGGGGGAGAAAACAGGCGCGAGTCTGTTTTGAAGCAGAGTGGTAACACGGTCGCACGTCTCTGTGAGCTGCATAAGGGGATCCAATTTGTCAAGTAGGCAGGTTGGATCCTTTTCATTTCTTACGGAATTAGCATACGTTAAAGTACTTGTTAAACATTTTTCTACTATAAATGTATCAGCCCTTAACAGTTTTCCGACAGTCAAAACGCTAACTAGGCTATTTATTAACTGCGAGTCGGTATTGACTGCTAGGATGGACTTGGATCGTTTCTATTTTACAGAAAGAAGGAATTGTACATGGCAGGTAAAAAAGGAGCTAAAGGACTTTCAGTGCAAGCAGTGGTTGCAACAGGGATCGGGATCGCGATCGTTTTTGTCTTAAAACGTTTCTTGCCTATCCCGACAGGTGTTCCTAATACTACGATCGATTTAGGGGAGGCTTTTTTGGCTTTCCTAGGCGCAATTTTTGGGCCGGCAGTTGGTGGATTGACTGCATTTTTTGCACATCTTTTTACTGACTTGACTTGGGGAGATCCTTGGTGGTCATGGATCATTGCCGATGCCTTATTTGGAATTGTGATCGGCTATTCGCGCAATTTCTTAAAGGTCAAACAAGAACCGTTGACGACCGCTAAATTGGTCAAATTTAACGTGCTACAGGTGGCAGCTAACATCGTGTGCTGGGGAGTGATCGCTCCTTTAGGCGACATTTGGATCTATTCGCAGCCAGCTGGGAAGGTATTTTTGCAAGGGATCGTTGCTACTTTGACCAACTCGATTGCTATTGGCGTAGTAGCTACATTATTACTGATCGCATACGGCAAAACACAAACACAGAACAAAAAATTAACGAAGGAATAACTTATGGCGATAACACCGATGATTTCATTAGAAAATGTTACTTTTCAATATCAAAATCAGACAGAACCGACATTAAAAAATATTAACTTGGCGCTTCAAGCCGGCGAAAGGGCCCTTATCACTGGACCTTCGGGGTCGGGAAAATCAACCTTGGGTAACTTGTTAAACGGTGTGCTCCCAGAAGAATTTCCAGGTGAGCTGTCGGGAAAGATCATGATCGATGGTAAAAATCTGGCTGAACTTGATCTGACAGCTCTGTCATTTGAAGTTGGTACTGTTTTACAAGATCCTGATGCACAATTTGTTGCCCTCACTGTCGCAGAAGATGTTGCTTTTGCGCTTGAAAATGACGCACGTCCTGCTGCAGAACTGCACCAGCGTGTCGCGCAGTGGGCCGAGATCTTACAGATGCCTGAGCTGTTAAAGCAAAAACCACAGGAATTATCTGGTGGGCAAAAACAACGTGTTGCCTTAGCGGGTGTTTTGATCGATGATGAACCGATTTTATTATTAGACGAACCTTTAGCTAACTTGGATCCTGCTGCAGGAAAAGTCTCGATGGAATTGTTGGATCGTTTAGCAAAAGAGCGCGGTTTGACTGTGATCGTGATCGATCATCGAATCGAAGAAGCGCTCCAAGTATCCTTTGATCGTATTGTAGTTTTAAAAGATGGTCAGATCATTGCAAATGACCAGCCGACTGCTATTTTGCAAAGTGATGTGCTGCTAGCGAACGGCTTAAGAGAGTCGCTTTATGTGACAGCCCTCAAAGATGCTGGTGTGGACGTTAGTGCACTTGTTTCTTTGGATGATTGGCAGTAGTTGAACTTGACCAAACTGCACAAAAAAAATTAGTTGCTTGGCAGCAACAGTTACCAAAAAAGCCAGTCAAAGTTCAACCTAAACCACTTTTAACGGGGGCGGGGATAACTTTTGGGTACCCAGATAAAAAGCTGATTTTTGAAAATTTTGACTTTTCGATCAACGAGGGAGAAATGGTTGCTTTGGTAGGACAAAATGGGACTGGTAAAACGACATTGATCAATTTGATCACTGGTTTTTTAACCCCCAGTCTGGGCAGTTAAAACTAGGTGGCCGGCTATTAGATCTCTTGTCTGTCAAAGAACGGGCCGAAAAAATCGGTTATGTTCTGCAAGATCCGAATCAGATGATCTCCAAAACGATGTTTTTTGAGGAAGTAGCCTTAGGATTACAGTTACGGGGGATCTCAGAAGATGAGCAAGTCCAATGTGTCGAAAAAATATTGCACGTTACCGGCTTGTATCCTTTTCGTAACTGGCCAATTTCTGCTTTAAGTTTCGGTCAAAAAAAGAGGGTCACAATTGCATCTGTACTGGTACTTGAGCCACAGATCTTGATCTTAGATGAACCAACTGCGGGGCAAGACTTGGCACATTATGCGAAAATGATGGATTTCTTACGAGACATGAACCGTTCATTAGCAGTCACGGTTTTAATGGTCACTCATGACATGAATTTGATGATGAGCTATGATGACAGAACGCTGGTCTTGGATGAGGGACAATTATTGGCCAACGCAGCTCCGGCAGAAGTTCTGACAGATCCTGCATTGATCTCACGGGCTCACTTGTCGAAACTAAGTTTACAAGAATTGGCAAAGAAGGCTGGTATCAATGATGCCATCACTTTTGCCGAAAAATTTAGCGCGTATGAAAGGGGAAGATATGATGCAAGCAGATCCTGAGATCAAAGAAGACTCACAAGCAAAACTCCTCTGGATCAAGCGTTTGTCGGGGACGACCAAGATTGTGATTTTGTTGGGACTTTCAGCGATCGGGATGGTCAGTTATGATACAGGCTATTTGATTTTGCTGACGATTTTTGCTTTGGTTTTCTTTTACGCAGCGCAGTTAAAATGGCGTAAGATCAGGAGCTTAGTGTATGCCATCATTGGCTTTACCTTGCTTAACTTGGTTTTGGTTTATCTTTTTAGTCCGCGCTATGGTACAGAAATTTATGGTACCAGCCATGTGCTGTTGGGGCGCGGTTTTTTTGCTCTAACACTGGAGGAACTTTTCTACTTATTTAATATGACTTTAAAATATATTTTTATCGTGCCGTTGATCTTAGCTTTTTTATTCACTACCGATCCCTCTGAATTGGCCGCAGGTATGAATCGACTTAAGATCCCATATAAGATCTGTTATGATGTCGAGTTGTCTTTACGTTATATTCCAGACTTTATTCGGGAGTTTAGGCAGATCAGTCTGGCTCAGCAAGCACGTGGACTAGAAATTTCTCAGAAGGCAAATGTTTGGCACAGGATCAAGGGCAGCACCCAGATCTTGATCCCACTTGTTTTTTCATCTCTTGACCGGATCGAAGTAACGACACAGGCAATGCGTTTGCGTCGCTTTGGTACGCAGAAAAAACGTTCTTGGTATATGTTTCGTCCACTGACTAAACTTGATCATGTCTTGATCATTACGACGATCATTTTGATCATTCTAGGTATTTTGTTGTTTCAAGTGAATGGTGGTAGGTTTTACAATCCATTTACTTCATGAGCATTCAGTAACTTTCATTCACAAAAACTCCTTTCATAGAAGATATGTCATAATAACGAGCATATCTTGCTAGTAGAGGAGTTTTTTTAGTAAAAATTACCTGTGATCGTAAGAATTTAAATTGATTTCCGGTCTAAGTTGAGTCTTTTTTCTTAGCAAAAAAGGTGTAGTCAAGAAGCTTTTAGGCGAAATTTTACGAAAAAATGGCTTTTTTGATTTTTTTCTGTAATAATTGCTTGACATGTATTGAAATTTTGTCATAAACGAAATAAAGTGTTTAAGCTTGATATTAAAAGGCTTTGATCTATGGGCGCGACAAATGCTGAAAGGAATATTACTAAATATTGCAAAAAAATGGGAATTTTTCAAAATGACGTAGATTAGTAATTTTCTTGGTATTTTATTGTTACATTGGTTAGCTATACTAGGTGATGTTGATTGTTACAGAACTCGATGAGTCTTCTAGAAACTTGTCGCCAAATAAAACGTAATTATAGGAGTGTACAACAGATCATGAATAGAAATATCAAAAATACTTTACTTTCAGTTACAGCTGCTGCAGGTTTGTTTGTTGCAGGATCAGTTGCTGCTAACGCCGATACAGTTACCGTAAAAGCAGGTGACACAGTTTCAGATATTGCTGCTAAGAATCACACAACAATTGCAGCAATCGAAAAAGCTAATAAATTAGCTGATGTTAACTTTATTCTTCCTGGACAAAAGCTTGACATTAATGGTGACGGTAATGTTAAAGTTATCGAACAGCCGCAACAAGCACAGGCACCTGTTCAACAAACCCAACAGACTGTTCCAGCTCAAGTGTCTGCTCCAAAACGACAGGATCAGGTTCAGCCAAAAGCGCAAACAACAGCCCCTGTCCAAGGGACTGCGGCACAGCCACAACAACAAAAAACAGTAGCCCAAAGCAATAATAATTCTGGCTCATTATTATCCGGTTCCGAAGCAGCTGCACGTCAATTTATTATACTTAAAGAATCCGGCGGCAACTACAGTGCAAAAAACGGTATCTATACTGGTGCATACCAACTTTCTGCAGATAAATTGGGCGGTGACTATTCAAAAGCTAACCAAGATCGTGTAGCTAACGAATACGTTCAAGGTCGCTATGGTTCATGGACCAATGCTCAGAAGTACTGGAACCAACATCATTCATATTAAAAAAGATAATTAAACATAACATGGCTTCCTTTGGAGGTCATGTTTTTTTAGTGCTTGTAAAAAAACGGGACTTTGTCAAATAGTGTTGATGGCCCA
>NZ_AZFI01000133.1 GCF_001435755.1 Ligilactobacillus acidipiscis DSM 15836
ATTTACCCACACAAAGTTGACACTATCGGAAAGCAAAACAAACTTGTTTTATCACATGATACATGGTATTATTTTTTTAGCGAGTTTTACCATGAAGTAGCATTTTATGGACAGTTTTAAATGTAAACGTGTTCGGAAAATTTGTCTCACTTTTCATTGGTCAAGCTCAACAATTTTTTATACTCAAAGGAGAATGGTTTAAAATGGAAAAGAAAGACTTTCACGTAATTGCAGAAACAGGTATTCACGCTCGTCCTGCTACTTTGTTGGTACAGGCAGCAAGCAAATTCAATTCTGACATCACATTGGCATTCAACGACAAATCAGTTAATTTGAAGTCGATCATGGGTGTTATGTCTTTGGGCGTTGGCCAAGGTTCAGACGTAACTATTACTGCCGAAGGTGCAGATGAAGCAGATGCTATTGCAGCAGTTGCTGAGACAATGAAAAAGGAAGGACTTGCTGAATAATGACGAAAATGTTGAAAGGGATAGCAGCCAGTGATGGTATTGCCGCAGCTAAAGCTTACATGCTTGTGCAACCCGATTTATCATTTTCCGAGACAAAAATTGATGACCCAGAAGCTGAAATTGCTCGTTTAAACGACGCTGTTGCAGCTTCGAAAAAAGAGCTTGAGGTCATTAAAACTAAAGCTGCTGAAAATTTGGGTGATGAAGAAGCACAGGTTTTCGAGGCGCATTTGACCATTCTTTCTGATCCAGAAATGTTGGATCAGATCAGTGATAAAATCAAGAATGATAAAGTTAACGCAGAAGCTGCAGTCAAGAGTGTGACTGACATGTTCATTCAAATGTTTGAAGGTATGACCGATAATGCCTACATGCAAGAACGTGCTGGTGATGTTCGTGATGTTACGAAACGTTTGATGAGTCATTTACTGGGTGTTACCTTACCGAGTCCTGCTTTGATCAATGAAGAAGTTGTCATTGTAGCTCATGATTTGACACCATCTGATACAGCTCAATTATACCGTAAGTATGTCAAAGGGTTTATCACTGATATTGGTGGACGGACATCACATTCTGCAATCATGTCACGGACACTGGAGATCCCAGCTATTGTTGGTTCCGGTTCCGCTACGGATGACATTAAAGCTGATCAAACAGTGATCATCGATGGTATTAATGGTGATGCTTTAGTTGACCCAAGTGATGCTGAATTAAAAGAATATCAGCAAAAAGCTGACGACTTTGCCGCACAAAAAGCAGAATGGGCTCAGTTGAAAAACGAACAGTCTGTTACTGCTGATGGTAAGCAAGTTACTCTTGGTGCCAATATTGGTACTCCAAAAGATGTTGAAGGTGCCACTGATAATGGTGCCGAAGCAGTTGGCTTATTCAGATCTGAATTCTTATACATGGATGCTTCCGAGTTGCCATCTGAGGATGACCAATTTGAAGCATACAAACAAGCAGTTGAAGGTATGAATGGCAAACAAGTAGTTGTGCGCACGATGGATATTGGCGGCGATAAGAAATTACCTTATTTGCCATTACCTGAAGAACAAAATCCGTTCTTGGGTTATCGTGCTATCCGGATCTCTTTGGATCGCCAAGATATTTTTCGGACACAGTTACGAGCTTTGTTACGTGCTTCTGCCTATGGCCGTTTAGCAGTCATGTTCCCAATGATCGCAACAGTCAAAGAATTCAAAGATGCTAAGGCTGTCTTTGAAGAAGAAAAGGCTAAGTTGGTTGCTGACGGTGTTAAGGTTTCTGATGATATCGAAGTTGGTATGATGATGGAGATCCCTGCAGCTGCAATGATTGCTGACAAGTTAGCTAAATACGCTGATTTCTTTAGTATCGGTACTAACGACTTGATTCAGTACTCAATGGCTGCAGACCGGGGCAACGAACACGTTTCATACTTGTATCAACCATATAATCCTTCATTGTTACGTTTGATCAAGAATATCATCGATGCTTCCCATAAGGAAGGCAAATGGACTGGCATGTGTGGTGAAATGGCCGGCGATCAAGTCGCTGTTCCATTGCTTGCAGGTTTAGGATTAAATGAGTATTCAATGAGTGCAACTTCAATTTTGAAGACTCGTAGCTTGTTGAAGAAACTTGACACAAACAAGATGAAAGAATTAGCTGATAAAGCTGTGACTGAATGTGAAACAACTGAAGAAGTTGTTGATTTAGTACACAAGTATACTGACTAATTACAAATAAATTAGAGGTTCGAATAACTCGCATTTTGTGGGCTTATTCGAGCTTTTTTTGTTGTAAACAGTTTGACAAGTAAGTGGAAGACTGTATAATCAGCTTTGTCGTTTTTAAAATAAATTGTTTAAGAAAAGATTGTGTTAACAGGCATTTAGTTGCTTATAGTTGTCGAAAACAATATAATGATACTTGACTATTATTCAGACTAAGGGGGATCACCGTGAATATAGGTATATTTACAGATACATATTATCCGCAAGTCAGCGGTGTTGCGACTTCGATCAAAACATTGCGTGAACAACTAGAGAGTTTGGGGAATAATGTGTACATTTTTACAACAACGGACCCTAAGGTCGATCAAAACGTTTTTGAAAGAAATGTTTTTCGATTTACGAGTCTTCCTTTCATTTCGTTTACGGATCGCAGGATTGCTGTCCGTGGTCTTTTTCAAGCGTATGAGATCGCCAAAGAGCTCAACTTGGATCTGGTTCACACACAGACAGAATTTTCAATGGGAATGATCGGCAAGTTTGTTGCTAAAAATTTGAAGATCCCATGCGTGCATACTTACCATACGATGTATGAGGATTATTTACATTATGTGATGAAAGGCAAAGTTTTACGGCCTTCGCATGTTAAACAGCTCAGTAAAACTTATTGTGAGCACATGGCGGGAATAGTCGCACCTAGTACCCGTGTCTTGGATACTTTGACCGGTTATGGTGTCAAAGAGCCGATTTCGGTTATTCCCACAGGAGTAGATGTCAGAAAATTTTCTGGGCCAAAAAATACGAAGTTACGGGAAAAATATGATATTTCTTCGAAGACGCCTTTAATGTTAACGTTGAGTCGAGTCGCCTTTGAAAAGGATATTGATCGGTTGATTGATGCATTCCCTGAGATCCAAAAACAAGTCCCAGGAGTGAAATTGATGATTTGCGGTGATGGTCCAGCTAAGGACCAACTAAGTCAACAAGTTGCGCAGATGGGTTTGACTGACAAAATCATTTTTACTGGAGAGATCGATCACGATGATGTACCTGCTTATTATCATATGGCAGATCTCTTTGTTTCTACTTCTATTTCAGAATCACAGGGATTAACTTTTATCGAAGCCATTGCTGCCGGTTTAAAAGTTGTTGCTGCTAGTGGCCCATATACTGATGATTTGTTGGATAACTTAAATATTGGGACTACTTTTGAAACCACAGTGCAATTTGTCCAAGAAGTGGTCAAATATTTGAATGAACCGGCCAAGTTTAATGATCAAAGTTTTCGCGAGGAAAAAATTGCCAGTATTTCGGCAGAAAATTTTGGCGAACAGATCATGCAGTTTTATCAGGATAGTTTTACTTTCTTTGCTGAGGCTCAAGCGAGTCGTTCAAGAGAAAGTATTTAAAGTTTTGTGTAGGAGCGATCAACATGTTAACAATCCGTATGTATTCGTCCGCGGCTAAAGTCGACGGACAAGGAGTGGGCAGCGCTTACTCTGAATTGATCGATTTATTGGAAAAACATTATCCGACCGAGATAAACTTGATCGTTAATCGTTTTGGCAGTGCTGACGTTAGTCATTATCACACGATCGACCCGCAGTTTTACTTATCGACATTTTCGCCGAAAAGTGGTCGGAAGGTAGGTTACGTTCACTTTTTGCCGGAAACGATGAAGGGCAGTCTGCAAATGCCCGCATTGGCTGCCAAGGTCTTTAATTCATATATGATTTCTTTTTATAAGAGGATGGACGCTTTGGTAGTGGTCAATCCGTCGTTTATTCCAAAATTAGTTGCATATGGGATCGCTAAGAATAAGATCACCTATATCCCTAATTTTGTATCTAAAAAAGAATTTTATCCGTTGAAGCAGGAGCAAAAAAATAAACTGCGTGCTAAACATGGCTTAGATCCTCATAAATTTACAGTGATCGGGGTCGGTCAGGTTCAGGCACGTAAGGGGCTTTTTGATTTTATTAAATTAGCGCAACAATTACCTGATGTGCAATTCGTCTGGGTTGGCGGCTTTTCTTTCGGGAAGATGACTGATGGATATAACGAACTCAAGAAGGTCGTCGATGATCCGCCAGCTAATTTATTTTTCCCGGGAATAGTAGCACGGCAGGAAATGAATGAGTACTATAATTTAGCCGATCTGTTCTTGTTGCCTTCTTACAATGAATTGTTCCCGATGAGTGTATTGGAAGCTTTTAGTTGTGAAGTGCCAGTATTGTTACGTGATCTGGAGCTGTATCATTCAATTTTAACTGGTTATTATGAACCGGCTGTTGATGTCGTCCAGATGAAAGCTAAAATTGAGCACTTTAAGGCTGATCGACAAGCTTTAGGTGAGTTGAAGGATAAAGCTGTTCGTGCTTCTGCTTATTACAATGAAGATCATATGGCTGAAGTTTGGCGTGAATATTATACAGGACAAGCAAAGTTGGGCCGCTGATGAATTGGAAAAATAAGTTGAGCTTATTAGTTGTCATACTAGTAGGTGTGGGAATTTTTATCTATTCGATGAAAGATGTACCGTTCCATATTATCAGACATGAGCTTGCTGATCTGAGATGGTACTGGTTGATCTTTGCAGTGCTGTGTATGCTGATCTCCTTATTGTTTGAGGGAGCGATCGTCTATGTGTTATTAAAGAAGCAGTATCCTGGCTTTCGTTTTCGAGATGCTTTTCGGGTACCATTGATCGAACAATTATTTAACGGTATCACCCCTTTTCAAAGCGGTGGCCAGCCTGCGCAGCTGTTCGCATTATTACAGTCTGGGATCGATGCGGGCCGTGCAGCTTCTAAAATGTTGATGAAATTCGTGGTTTATCAATCGATGATAGTCGTGTGCTTTTTGATTAGTTTGGTAGCACAATTTCATTACTTAGCAGCAAAATTGCATGCTTTATCTGCCCTTGTGATTTTTGGATTCTCAATTCATTTTTTTGTAATTGCTGGGCTGTTAATGATCATGTACTGGCATTCTTTTACGAAAAAGCTTGTTGGGGTTTGCCTAAAACCTGTGAAGTGGTGGGCGAAACCAGAGACTTATCAGCGTTACAATGCTTATTTCACCGAAAAAATCGATAATTTTCACCTTGAAAGTTTAAGCCTACGCGATGATCCACTTACATTGGTCAAGGTCAGTTTGTTAACTTTAGGACAGCTTTTATTTTACTATGTCATCCCATACTTTATTTTACTTTCTTTAAGGGTGACTAATATTGATCCGTTGACGGTCGTTGGCATGCACATTTTGATCGTAATGATTATTTCGTTGTTTCCATTACCGGGTGGATTAGGCGGCGCTGAGTTTAGCTTTTCTGTTATTTTTGCTACCTTTTTGACCCAAAATGGGAAAGTCGTCTTAGCAATGATACTTTGGCGTTTGATCACATATTATTTAGGAATGTTTTTGGGAATGGGCGGTTTGGCTGTGGAACCTTATAGGATCAAGCAGTGAGTTCTTCCAAGCTTCAGTTTTTAACTGGGGCTTTTTTTGAACGATTGGGTTTTTCTGGGACTTTGTCAAATAGTGTTGAT
>NZ_AZFI01000134.1 GCF_001435755.1 Ligilactobacillus acidipiscis DSM 15836
TAAATGTTACAAACTAGCACCACACGTATATAGTATGCATTTTTTAATAAAAGCCTTTGATTACAAAAAAGGACCCGAATGTCACAGAGACACACGAATCCAAGAGCTAACGATCCTTTTAATATTTCATCAAACTTAAAATATCATAATCTTTAATTTTATCTCTGCCGTGCAATTCACTCAGCTCGATCAAAAAGGCACAACCGACGACTTCGCCACCAAGTTGTTCAACTAAATCAGTGGTTGCACCGATCGTTCCCCCAGTAGCCAATAAATCATCGACTACCAAAACTTTTTGGCCAGGTAATACGGCATCTTGGTGCATATAAAGTGCAGATTCGCCATATTCTAACTTGTACGAGGCCTTGACCGTTTTACGAGGCAATTTTCCCTTCTTACGTGCTGGAGCGAAACCAACACCTAATTCATAAGCAACAGGACAACCCACAATAAAGCCACGAGCCTCCGGGCCAACAATCATTTGCACGCCTTTATCTTTAGCAAACTGAACGATTTGATCAGTTGCTTGGTGGTATGCTTCACCGTCAGCCATTAACGGTGAAATATCGCGAAAAATAATCCCCTTCTCTGGATAATCAGGAATACTTGCAATATAGTTATTTAAGTCTAAAGCCATTAAACCTTCTCCTTTAATATACGCTAACACTAAACAGACTGTTCTTTGACCCAGTTAATTAAGTCAGCGCTCTTACTGTGCAGGAGGATCTGTTGAGTCCTGATCTGCAGTCTGCGGGAGTGATAACTGGAAGTCTCCTTCAAATTAACATGTTGAGTACTGGGGACACCTGTAACCAATCCATTCTCTATTTTAACAAATCCTACCTCAAAAAACACCTGAAACATAAAAATCATTAGTTCTTTTGACACTCCAAGATGTTTTGCGATCTTAGCGCCATCACGAGAAAGATTTAACTCATGGTGTGATAAAACGAATCGATAAAGATTTCCAAATTGTGCTCTATCGGGCATTCCCGCCTTAGAAACATCATTTTTGGGATAAAAGACCAAGTGAATTTTTTGAGCTTCTACTGTGTTCAATGAGAGCTGTAAGTCCCGCAGATCATTAGGACAATCGATCAAATAAAGATCTTTAGCTCGTACTTTTTCTCCTTGTTTTGATAAAACTATCGCCTTTGAATCAACCGACATATATTGTTTGACTTGTGCCAAGATTTTTTTCTCAAAAAAGGCGTAAACTCCAGGCTTTTTAAACATATTAACCGTTAATTTGTTTACTCTTTGATCAAAAACTTGTAGTTCAGGCTGCCCTTGCACTAATCTTAAGTCTTCGATCTTGACTTGCAAAGAGGTCTTATTTTGCCAAACGTTTTTATCCGGATATCCTACAAATTCTACATGTTTGGGGTCTTGTATGATCTGACCAAGTTTATCTTGATCTATTCCAAAATAAACAGCAGAAACTAGGCCACCTTTACTATTTTCCAAATTTAAACGTAGGTGATTATTTGCCTTCCCCATCGGCTTAGCTAATTTGACTTTAAAATTAGTGAAAGCAAAAACCGGTCGTTGATTATCTTGCCCAAATGGGGCTAACATTTCGATCTTGTCCAAATCGTCTAGATGAAAATTCGTTAAATCTATCTTATCGGCGATCTCTAAAACAGGTTGGGGTGCAGCGCTAATATTTTGTTTAGCGGCCTCATCATCTAAGATCTGCTGGACCTCATCTTGTTTTTCTATGGCAATAGTTAAACCACACGCCATATAATGGCCGCCAAAGGAAAGTAATTGATCTCTGTGTCCATCTAGTGCAGCAAATAAATTAAACGCTGCGATCGAACGTCCTGAACCCTTAGCAGCGCCAGTTTCTTCGTTTGCATTCAATACCAAAGTAGGTTTACCAGTTGCTTCAACCAAGCGACTAGCAACGATCCCCAAAACACCTTCATGCCAATTTGAACCAACGACCAAGTTAACTGCATGTTGTTGAGACTCATTTTCAACCTTCTTCAATGCAGCAGCCGTTATCTCATTAACCAACTCTTGACGCTTAACATTCAATTGTTGCACGTGCTGTGCGATCTCTTGAGCTCGTTGATCATCAAATGTTGTCAACAATTCGACACCCAAAGCTCCGCTTTCCAGACGGCCAAGTGCGTTCAGGCGCGGTGCGAGGCCAAAACCGATCGTTTCAGCTGTAATCTTATTTTGTTCCACTCCAGCTTCGTGATACAGACTTAACAAGCCAACTCTTTCAGTGTTTTGTAAAACCTTTAGTCCCGCGCTGACGATCACGCGGTTCTCATCTGTCAACGAAACAATATCTGCGACAGTTCCGATCGCAGCAAGATCTAACATTTCTGGTGGGACCTCTTCCAATAGCGCGGTTGCTGTCTTAAAGGCTACACCAGCCCCTGAGAGATCCGAAAAAGGATAGCTGCTATCTGGATGTCGCGGATGAACGATTGCAAATGCATGGGGAAGTTCTGCAGGCATTTCATGATGATCAGTGATCACAACATCGACACCTTGTTGCTGCGCATAATTGACTGCTTCATTGCCTGAAACACCATTATCGACTGTCACGATCAATCTAGTGCCCTCGCTGATCAACTTTTTGTAAACTTCTAGGTTTGGACCATAACCATCTTTAAAACGATCAGGTATGTAATACTGAACATCTGCGCCCAATTGCAACAAAGCCTCATACATGATCGAAGTACTTGTTAGTCCATCCGCGTCATAATCACCATAAACAGTAATTTTTTCTCCCGACGTGATCGCCTTTTTGATCCGGTCACATGCTTTTTGCATATCATGTAATAAAAACGGATCATATAACATTTCCAATTCTGGTTTTAAAAATCTGTTGATCTTTTCGGCACTGTCATATCCACGTTCAAATAAAAGCGAGACTACCAACCTTGGAGTCTTTGTTTGTTTAACTAGTTCATCGATCTGCTCGTTATTATCATTTTGGATAAACTTCCATTGATTACGGGATGAGAACACAAAATCACTCCTCGTTTTGTTCTGAACTATCTTCCTTTTTGTCCTCCGTGGAAACAGATTCAGCAACTGCCTCTGGTTGACGTCTCATGGCCTTATTAGCAGCTAATTCTTTTTGTAGATTCTTAATTTCCCTTTTCTGCCTCAAATAAGCAGTGGTTGAAAGCAAGACTGCGATCAAAGCTCCTAACAAAAGTGCAATCACTAAAATCACCACTAAAGGCATAGTAACTTTGGAAAAGCCAAAATTAACTGTTGCATTTTGAGAATTCATCCAAGAAAATAGCACCGCGATCAATAATAAAACAATTGCTCCTATCATGCTCCATTGTTTTTTCATTTTTCATAACGCCTCCTTATTTCTTATTGAATAACGTACTTGTTAAAAAATCTCCCGTTTTTGGAAACATTTGATATACATGAAAGGCTGCTTCCATGATAAGCGGACGGTTTAATTCACGTTTGCTGGTTCCAATAGTATCAACGATCTTAGCTGCCAAGATCTCAGGATCGAGGGCAAAGATCCCGATATTATCCAAATAGTGCCCCGTTTTATCAGCGTAATCAAAAAAATGTGTCTTGATCGGCCCTGGATTAACTGTTAACACTGAGATCCCCAGCGGTTTTAATTCCAAGCGTAAAGCATTAGAGTAGGCTAAAACTGCAGCTTTGCTGGCAGAATAGACCGCTGATTTTGGTGTTTGGATCTTTGCAGCGATCGAAGCGACATTGATCAAAGCCCCCCGCCGTCGTTCAGCCATTTGCAAAGCAGTATATTTAGTCATATACATCAGCCCTAAAACATTGACTCTAAACATTTTTTCGGCAATATCCATTGGAAAATCAACGGCTTCTTCCATTAGCCCAAAGCCGGCGTTATTTACCAAAACATCTATGGGTCCAACGGAACTTTCCACTTCATTGACAACTTGTTCGATCTGAGCTGGATCTGAAACATCGAGTTCATACGCTAAAGACAAACGACCTGATAACTTACGACAGACTTCTGCAACTTTTTCCAACTTATCCTTGCGTCGCGCACAAACGATCACAATGGCTTTTTTTAAAGCGGCTTGGTGAGCGATTTGTTCTCCTAAACCTGAAGAAGCTCCAGTAACAAAAACGATCCTATTTCTTAAGCTTTTTAACTCTTGATACCCAGTCATTTTGCTTCACCTCTATTTGTCTGAAAAGGAACTTGGATCACATCAAAATCTTTAACGACTTTAGTATTCTTAAACACATCTTGAGCGTCATTTTGCAAAGTCTTGACCATCGGCCCAACGTAACGCGCAGAGATATGAGTTAATAACAACTTTCGAACGCCTGTTTTTTTGGCAACCTGTGCAGCCTGGATACAAGTTGAATGGTAGTATGCTCTGGCTAACTTAGCATCACCTTTGCCATAAGTACTTTCGTGCACCAATGCATCTGCATTAGCCGCTAATTTCTCAATATTAGGAGTAGAACGTGTATCTCCAAGGATCGTCACGATACGCCCTTTCTTAGCTGATCCAATAAAATCAGTTCCATTTATTTGACGTCCATCAGCCAAAGTTACTGTTTCACCGGCCTTGAGCCGACCGTAGATTGGTCCTGCCGGGACCTGCAATTCTTTTAATTTTTCAACCTGCAATTCGCCAGGATAGTCTTTTTCTTCGACTCGATAACCGACACATGGTATCCGATGCTCAAGATATTTAAACGAAACTTTAAACCGATCATTTTCAAAAATCTGTCCTGCTTCGCCTAATTCAATGAAATTCAACTTGTATGCTAATTTAGTACGCGAAACACGCAAGCTGGTCTTAACGAAATCTTCGATGCCGGCCGGACCATAAATCGTCAGTGGGGTTGGATCATCCCCATTTTGAAATGAACGGCTACTCAAAAAACCAGGTAAACCAAATATATGATCACCATGCAAGTGGGTAATAAAGATCTTCGTGATTTTCCGCGGACGGATCGTCGTTCTTAGGATTTGGTGTTGTGTTGCCTCTCCACAATCAAAAAGCCAAACCTCATTGATCTCTGGCAATAATTTAAGTGCAGTCGCAGTTACATTACGAAATTTGCCTGGTGAACCGGCACCAGTGCCTAAAAATTCTATTTCCATATTTAAAATATCCTATCTAACTTTAATTTTACCGAATTGGGGAAGATTTTTGTATCAAAAACACCTAAATAGTTAGTAGTGACCACTGAACTTCCTCAAAGTTATTTAAACTAACCGCCTACCATTTTATCATTATCTGTGTCTGATTAAAATAAAATTCACGCAGACAATTTCTTTAGCTGTAGTGTTACCTGTCACTCTAAAAATATTTTCCGTTAAAAATAATGCTCCATAATCAAATACGCAAAAAAAGCTGAATTTTATCAAAGAAACTGAATTAATTTTAACGATACTGCATAAGTTAGCCTTCTGCTCCACAATATATCCCTTTTATCTCCTAATTTTTTAACTTTCATCGACACTAAAGTACGAGCTTTTAGGAACAAACGCAACTTATCACCTGCATTTCTTCAGCATTCAACAGCGGTTGATTTGCATAGCTAACAACTGATCCCAGCCAAAATAGCTTGCACCACAGTTTGCAATAATTTGTTTTGGCTGTTTTAAATTAGGATATATATGCAGTTTTGTTTCTTTTATACATTAGAGCCCTTTATTTCTTATTATTTATTATCTTCATAATACCCCTGGATTATTCATAATTTTACCTTGAGGTC
>NZ_AZFI01000135.1 GCF_001435755.1 Ligilactobacillus acidipiscis DSM 15836
CTTAAGGGAAAAGTATGAATAATTCAGGTTTTATATAGCAAACTACATTTATAGCGGCTGAAAGTCTAAAAATCATGAATGATTTTTGCCAGAACCTCTGAAAAAATCGGTTCCTCGCTTTCATCTAATTCCAGCATGATTTGATGGTTTATATCGTCCATCACTACATAGATGTTATCAATATACTGCTCTAATAAATTAAACCCTTTTTCAGATAACGATCAAGAGACCTGCCATTTATCACTTCTCAGATGTCACACTTCGATCAATCTATTATTTCCCAGCCGTCATACAATACTATGAATCGTCTGGTGATTTAACACAAGGGTATCGGTCATCTCTTTTTGTGTTACAGTTCTACCCTTAAACTCGTATAAATAGGCCATTAAAGATTTTAAAAACCCGTCATATTATAAATAGTGATCACGCTAACGATTTTCTTACTCAATTCTTTTTTCAATCAATTTATTAACGATTTTAATTGCAACTCTAACCGCTTTAAAAACGATCGTTCATATTCTCAGCTCATCAATATAACTTACTACATATTTTTGAAAATAATCATTTTAAACTTGCTCCTCAAATACCACCTCATAAATTTTTTCACTACTTACCAAGTAATACAGCCTCAGTCTAAGAAAATTTCTACCTCAAGGTACAACGAATTATGGTATTATGACACTAATAAAGTCCATAGGAGCTCTTTAAATGAAAAAAATCAAAGTTTTAACGGACTCTTCAGTCCTTCTAACGCCTAAAGAAATAGAACAATATTCAATTACGATCGTTCCTCTTTCTGTAGAAGTGAATGGTAAAAATTATATTGATGGCAAAAACATCAGCCGAGACGAACTCATCGAAATGTTAAGGATCGGAAGTATCCCCAAAACAAGCCAGCCGTCTTTGGGACGCTTTGTAGAAGCATTCAATGAACTTGGCAAAGATGGCAGCCAAGTTGTAGCTATCCTACTATCAGATGTTTTAAGTGGAACAGTATCTGCTGCTCAACAAGCTGCAGATATGACTAAAACTGACGTGACTGTCATTAATAGCAAGTCAACTGACCGTGGCGAAGCATTCCAAGTACTTGCAGCGGCTGAAGATGCTGCTTTGGGAAAAACCATTGAGTATATTAAATTACATTGCGCAGAAATTTATAAGCGGACAACAGTTCATGTTCTGATCGATAATCTTGACTGCCTGGTTGCTGGCGGACGTGTCAGCAAAATGATGGGAGCAGTAACTAAGCTAGTTAATATTAAAGTAGTGGCGGAACTAAAAGACAAATCATTAGATGTCGTTTCTAAGGGGCGCAATACTAAAAGCTGGTTTAAATATTGTCAAAAATTAAAAGAACAATTGAAAGATAAGAAACTCCAGGCATTAGCACTTCCCCACGTCGCAGCCGATAATTCCATCATGGAGAAAATTAAAGATATTTTTCTTCATGATAATCCGACCGCAGATTTTATCCAAGAATTGACTAGTCCTATTATCATGACTCACACTGGTTTAAAAGCTATTGGGTTGATAACTTTGACTGAAAAACCAGTCATAGAAACTGAAAAATGATAATAAAAGAACTGGGATAATATTTTTATTAATAACAATAGGATGTAGGAATTAATTAAAAATTTCTCTGCACCCTTTTTTTTGCAAATCTTTTCTATCAGAATTTCTGAAGTTAAATACACATTTTTTCACTTAAAATCGTAATTGGTCAACTTACATCTCCTGGATTTGGTTAACAGGCTCTCCTCCTATTAAAAATCCACTTATAGTCGGTTGATAACTGCTATAGAATAACATTCAACGATATTTCCAATATATTTTAACCGATTTTCTGTTTTTTATTGTTTTTTTCTTTAAAATGTTCGTGTATTTGATGTAGAATATATCTTATGGTTAAATAATTTTTATTTGCTTAAAAAATTAAGGTATCACACTTACTTTAACTAAAAAGAGTTGATTAAAAAGTAAAGATTTGAAAGACACTGGTCATTAAATGGTGCTCGCATATTACATTTTAAAAATTGATTTATCTAAAACTTTTTAGCTCTGTATATGCCTGGCATCAGCTTATTATTAGAGAGAGGTAGCATAATTGAAACATTATAAATTTTTTAAACTATCTTTAGGATGGCAAATTCTGATTGGTTTGATCTTAGGTGTAATACTTGGGATAGTCTTCTACAAAAATCAAGCAGCAATCACTGCTATGCAAAATATCGGGACAATGTTTATTAACCTGATTCAAATGATCGTTTTGCCGATAGTGGTCTCATGTTTAACTGTAGGAATCGCCAATATGGGCGACATTAAGGAACTCGGAAGAGTCGGTCTAAAAACCCTGATTTATTTTGAAATATTGAGCACGATCGCAATCATTCTTGGGATGATCGTCGCTAATGTGCTTCACCCAGGAACAATGATCAACATTCATTCGCTCCATGGTTCCGATATAAGCCAATACATGGCGACTGCTAAATCAGCTAAACATAACACAGGGATCTGGGCTACTTTGCTGGGGATCATTCCAACTAATATCTTTAAATCACTATCAGAAGGAAATATGATGCCGGTAATTTTCTTTTCTGTCTTCTTTGGCTTAGGAATTTCTGCGATTGGTGAAAGAGGTAAGATCATAGTTGATTTCTTGACGGCAGTTCAACAGGTCATGTTCAAAGTAACTAACTGGGTCATGAAAACAGCTCCAATTGGTGTTTGTGCTTTGATCGGTGTAACTCTTGCAGAAATGGGGATCAATGCCTTACTCCCGCTAGGTTATTTTGTAGCCATTACGTATCTAACAATGATTGTCTTTGTGATAGTAGTAATGGGGATCGTCGCAAAGATTTTTAAATTCAAACTATCAGATCTGCTGCATGTCATTAAAGATGAGATCATCTTAGCATTTTCAACTGCTAGTTCAGAAGCAGTTTTACCTAAAATGATGGAAAAAATGGGTAAATTCGGCGTTAACCAAGGGATCGTTTCTTTCGTCATTCCTACTGGTTATACTTTTAACCTAGATGGATCGGCCATTTATCAATCTCTAGCCGCCCTATTTCTTGCTCAAGCTTATGGCATTCACCTCTCTTTTGGACAACAGTTGACCCTTTTAGTCGTTTTAATGCTGACATCGAAAGGTATGGCCGGTGTCCCCGGTGCCTCCTTTGTTGTCCTACTGGCCACTATCGCCACGATCGGTGTTCCAATGAGCGGATTAACTTTTATTGCTGGGATCGACCGCATCATTGATATGGGAAGGACGGCTGTTAATGTAGTCGGAAATTCATTAGCGACTGTTGTGATCGGTAAATCAGAAAATGAGTTTGATGATGAAAAGTCACAAAGATATATTGCAAAGTTTAAATAATCAGTCTATTTTACACAAAAGCACGAAACTTCTCATTAAAGAAGTTTCGTGCTTTTTACTATTTTTCATTATTTAAAAAACTATTATTTAACTTCCGCAACGATCTTTTTGATCATCTGTTGCTGGAATTCCTGTCCATATTTTTAGCTAATTGTGCTTGCTTTGCCTTATCTGTAGCTAAACTAGGGTCTTTCATAATAGCTACTTTCATTTTTTGCGAAACATACTGTTGCGCTTGTTCCTTAACCTTGGCCTGTCCTGCCTTAGTCTTCATACCAGAAATTTTCTTTTGTAAGGCTTTAACTTGCGTAGTGGACAAATGCAGCCAATCTTTTGGCAAATTAAAGGTGTTAGAACGTTTAACAAGTTTATTTTCCATTCCAGAAATACCAAACCAGAACTTATAACCATTAGATTTAAACTTCCAACGAGTTTCCTTGACTTGCAAAGTCGCACTCTTAGCATTGGTACGTTTGATATGATTATTAGCGACTGTATACTCATTAGCTTGGGTATGGCTCGGTTTCTTCTGATCCGAAGTTTCTTTATAAACTTGCACAGTTTCTTTACCATTCGAACCGATCGGTTGGTAAAGCATAATGTTTAAGCTATTTTTAGAACTTGCTGGATGAATCTGTGTTGTCTTTGTCGTCATCACTTTATGCATGTCGTAATGACTGCCACTATTCACCGTCAACATGACCAATGAAACAACTAAAAGCACTGCAGAAAGCAAAGTCCCAATAGTTCTCCAAACGACTGGTTTAATATAAACATAGCATAGGAATGCTGCGACAGCACCAATTACTAAAGTAGCTAAGATCATGCAGCATCACCGCCTTTATTTTTAAAATCATCTGAACTGATACCCTTAGTATGCATTTCATGGTCATGATCTTTTAAGAAAAACGTTAGGACAACACCAATAACAGCAAATACTAATGAAAAGGCAAACGCTGCATGATACCCGTCTAGGGAAGCCTGTAAATATTGTTGCTTGTAGCTAAGTGGAGCTGCTTTTAGCAAATGTTTAGCTGGTTCGGCATTGTTTGTGACGTTAGTCAGCAAAGTGATCATGATCGCAGAACAATTGATGAAGCAACTTGACGCACTGTGTTATTAGAAGCAGTACCATCAGCAATCAAACTGTCCGGTAAAGCATTCATCCCTGAAGTAGTAACTGGCATCATAACCATTGAGATCCCAAACATTCTAATTGCATACAAGAAGACGATGTAGATTGTTGGAGTATCAAGTGTTAACCACATAAAAGGCAGCGTTGCTAAAGTTAATAAAACCATACCAGTTGTGGCCAAACGTTTCCCACCCAAAGCATCGAAAGTTTTCCAGGTTATCGGACTCATAAGGGCCATAACGACCGCACCAGATAATAATGTTAATCCAGAATGCAGGGCGCTCATTCCGTGAGCGATCTGTAAATACAATGGCAAAACTGTTTCAACACCCAACATAGCGATCATGACGATCGAAGACAAGATAGCTGATAGGGTAAATTCACCAATTTTGAAAACACGTAATTCCAAAAACGGCTTGGGGATAATTAACTGACGCCAAACAAATAGTGTGGTTACAATTGCACCAACTACAAGAGATACAATGACTTTCGTTGAAGTCCAACCATCATTACCGGCAGATGAGAAACCAAACAATAGGCTGCCAAAACCAATTGTCGACAATATCAAAGAAAGCCAATCAATTTTTTGCTTATGTGTTTCAATAACAGGTTTCATAAAGAAAAGCGCTAAGACAATTACAAATGTCATGATTGGAATGATCATACAAAAAAGGTCACGCCACTAATATTTATCAATGATCCAACCGGACAAAGTAGGACCAATGGCAGGTGCCACACCAATAACGATCCCCACCAGACCCAAAGCAGCACCACGAGACTCAGCTGGAAAAATCGACAACATGATCGTTTGCAACAAAGGCATAGTGATCCCGACACCAAGCGCTTGAACCAAACGTCCAGCCAGTAAAACGCCGAAAGTAGGAGCAGTATAGGCTAAAATCGTCCCACCTAAGAAAATCGTCATAGCTCCAATATAGAGCCATTTTGTATTAACAGTCGTTGATAAATAGGCAGAAAGAGGGATCATGATCCCATTTACCATCAAAAAGCCAGTGGTCAACCACTGAACTGTTGCAGTTGAAACGTCGAAAGTCGACATCAACTTTGGTAAAGCCGTTGAAAGCAAAGTCTGCTTTAGGACCGTACAAAACGTAATCGGGTAGGAGATAGTTCACACTATCG
>NZ_AZFI01000136.1 GCF_001435755.1 Ligilactobacillus acidipiscis DSM 15836
TTAAATTTTACAATCTGCCATCTGGATTTTTTTGAGTAAATTCTTTCAACGATTTTTGAACCTCATTACTCAAATCTTTTCTAATCCTTGTTGATAATTCACTTATTTCTTTATACTGTTTTGTATTCGTATGCTGATTAAAGTTCATCTTGTCTAAAACGCTAGTAATATTTTTCAGAAGTTTATTATTATCAACTTTTTTATTCAGTTCTTCTTTAATAATTTGCTTAGGACTTAAATTTGAACTTTCAAAACTAGAATACAATTTATTCCCGCTTCTGTCATATAAACTAATATCTTTAAAAACTTTATTTTGATATAAAATTTCTAAGTTTTCAGGGAGATTATTAACTACCCTATCATGTGCTTCTTGGGTAGTTGCTCTTGCTGTTTTTGGCGATAATATAAATTGATCTTCATATCGGGACAACGTCCCTAAATATGATTCGATTTTTGGTACAGCCATAACATATAAATTTATTTCATAACCTTTGTCCTTTAACTGATTTGCTGTATTCATTGGAACTTCACTTGTTCTTAATGTTCCCTCAATGATTAAATTAAATCCTTTGTCACTAAGATAATCAATTATTTTTTCAGTCATTTGATTTGAAAAAGGCGTTACATATTCTACAACATCTTTTCCATATTTTTGTTCTAAAAGTTGGTAATTCGGGTGCAATTGTTTAAATGAATCATTATCAATTGAAATAACATTATTTCCTTGTTCTGCTTCTATAATTCCATATAAAGTTGTTTTCCCAGCGCCTGGCTGTCCTCCTAAAAGATAAGCTTTTGAATTTGTACTAGAACTTTTATCCTTTTTAAGCTTGTTTAAAATAAATTCAAAGGCTTTATAAAATTCTTTTTCAGAATATTGACTTAACTGTTCCATATCATGCAACACTACTACTTGTTTCTAAGTTTTCAGCATATTTTTTCATATTTTCCCAATAAGCCATTAAATCATCTAGTTCCGCCATACTTTGTTTAAACAAATCAAGGTTTAGCATCTCTTCAAATTGTTCAATCAGTTTAATTAAAAAATGGTTTTCATCAGCAGGCGTTAAATCTTGCTGAATCGCTAAATTAACCACTTTGGCGTACACACTATTGGCAAATTCATTTAAAAGTTCAATCTTGTAAGTTTTCTTGTAATCTAAATTCATAGTAGCTCCTCCTTAAGTTTCAGCTAAAAGTTCTTGTACTTCTTCAAGTGTTCGTTCATCAAGTAATATTTTTGTATCAATCCAAATTTGGTCTTGCTGTTCATCCATTAGATCACTTTGTTTTAAAGCTAAATTTAAGTATTGTAAAAATTCCATTGTAAACATTATCGTTTTTTTCTCTTTTATATTTTATTTTATGGTCTTTTAAAAACCCAATTAAAGGACTTATTCGGTGGTTTCAGCGGTTTTAAAAGCTTGTTTATATATAAATGACCTTAACTGCTAAAAATCTCTTAGAAACGATTTTATAGCCATTTTAGCTGTTGTTTGTTTGATTATGTTCAAGTAGTGCATGTGTAAGAAAGTTTTGTCGTTCTTCTAGGTCAGGGTGTTCTTCGATAAATTCTTCGTGTTTTTTGATATTCCAATAATCGCCAAACATATTTCTCATAGTGCCATATAAGTAGTTTTCATAATTTTTGACATTTTTTTCGTTACTTCTGATTGCGTTAAAATATCGGCGTAAGGATAAAGTTAATCTATGTTGCAACTCTTCATCATCAAGTAAAAAGTGCATTCCAATATTTTGATGTTCTTTTTCCATATCCCTACGTGCATTTAAAATAATACCAATTACTTTACGCATTTGTTGTGGTGTTCTAACCCAAAAACTTAGCAATTGGATAGCTTCGGGTTCAAGTGGAACTTGATCGCCGCTATCTAATGTTAAAAAGTCTTTTGCATTAGTTACTAGGTCTTGATTTTGATTTTCTATTTTTTGTGTTGAATAATTAGTTGTGGAAAAGTCTAGCTCTGCTGTATCTATATTGTATCTAGTAAATCTAAGTATATCTTTATCTTGATTTACTGCATTTTTTGCAGTTCCGTTTGTATCAACGGATTCAGGCTTTTTTTGTCGAGCTGCATTTTTTGCAGTTCCGCTTGTACCACTGGATTTGGAAGACACAATATTTTTTTGTCGAGCTGCATTTTTTGCAGTTCCGTTTATACCAAAGGGTTCAGCTTCATCACTTGTTTTTTGCTTTAGATAAACATCTTGAGCAGTTACATTTAATTGTGCAAGGTACAAACGATTAGGAAGATTCCTTTTTTGTTTTGGATCAAAACCCATCTTCTGTTGAAATAAGAGATTTACTTTTTCGAGTTCTTTTTTTATTTTGATTACTTTGTGTTCTGAACAGTTAAATAGTTTCTGCAGCTCATTGTTAGTAAAAATAAAATAAACTTTGTTATCTTCATCTACCCACTGATTTTTTAATGAGTACTCTAATCTATCTTTTAAAACCATATAGGCCAGTTTTGCTTCAGCGCTTAAATTTTTATAAGTTTTGCCATAAATGAGTACTTTAGGAAATTGAAAAAAAAGATCTCCATAAACGTTATTTGCTTCATAAAAATTAAAACTTTTTCGTTCCATAAATAAAACTCCCTTTGTAACATACATTGCTAAAGAAGAGAGTTGATAAAATCTATCACTTGAATTAGACTGTATAAGTGATAGATTAATAAAACGTTTGGTTGCCATTGCCGAATGTACACCAGAACGTTTTATAGCAATATATGTTATGCATATTTTTAAGGCTGTTTAATTGCAGTCTTATTTTTATTTAAAAATCAAAGGCGACCCTTCTATGACAAAGTGACTCTCTAGAAGGGTCGTTTTGTTTTTTTTAGTAGAAAGTAAAATGTTTATTCTATCTAATTGTAATAATACACTTTCTAAGTGTACTATTCAAAGACTTTTTAAATAAATATATTTTTGACAATCCGTCTATATTTGGTATACTGAATATACCAAATATATTACATATATTAAGTATACTTAGTATATAAAAAGGAGTAAACAATGGCCTACGTTATAGTTTTTACAAATTTAAAGGGTGGCGTAGGAAAAACATCTGATACAGACATGATGTCTTTAGTTGCCTCACAGATTTTCCATAAAAAGGTATTACTTATTGATGTTGATTTACAAGCTAACAGTACACAAAATATGAGCCGCACATTCAATAATGTAGAATATCCACAATCATTTACTAATGCAGTTATGGAAGGCAGTCTAAAAAGGGCTATTGTTTCATTGTCTTCTAATCTTGACTTTATCGCAGGTTCTGCAGGAACACACGATTTAAATGAATGGATTCTCGACCATAGTAAAAACAAGAAGGGCCGCTACTTGTTTTTTAAAAATATGATCGAAGAACTACAAGACGGTTATGATTATATATTTTTTGACGTTGCTCCAAGTACTGATAATACAGTAGATGCAATTATGATGTGTTGTGATTATATAATTCCTGTTCAAGAAGTAAAGCGTTTTTCTATGGATGGAACAGCGTCCTTAATATCTAATTATCTTACACCCATGGTTGAAGCTTTTCCTGAGGAAGCCCATTTTCAAGTTGCAGGAGTTTTACCAGCAATTTTTCAAAATAGAAAACGACAGCAACAAATTAATTATGAAGAAACTGTTGAACGTTATGGGCAAGATAATGTTTTTTTCACTATTATAAAAAGGCTAGAACGGCTTGATCGCTTTGGTGAACATGGCATTACTTTAAATGACTATCAGGATCGAAAAATTTGGGCAATTTTTGCTGATCTTTTATTGGAACTTGAAGCAAGAATTACTTCATTTGAACAAACTGGTGATATTTTAGATTTTAAGTTTAAGCCTATTTATTATGATATTGAAAATAATAAAGAATTAGCTGCAAGTAAGGAGATAAAACTTAATGGCATTGATCAATAATCAAAAAAAGATAAATAGAAAAGAAGACATTCAAGCAGCGGATATTAAAATAAAAAATGATGTAAAAATTGACTATGGTGAAAAGAAATATAGTGCTAAAGATAGGAGACCGGTGCAGGTAGACCCCCCTGTCCTAAAAATGTTAGGCTCTTTATCTTATGCCAAAGATATGCCAATGTATAAAGTTGTAGAAACAGCCGTTGATGCGTATATTAAATCTTTACCAGAGAATGAAAGAGCTCTCTACGAAATGAAACAGAAAAAATAAACAGAGTAAAAGTATACTAAATATATTTAGTATACCTAATATACTTGATATATTTTGGTCTAAGAAATGGACCTTTAAATATGTAAACAAAATTTCTAGAAACAAAGATAAGAATTACTATGTATTAGCAAATAAAATTTTTGTAATATCATGGTGTACCCACAGACAACACTTTTGTGATATAATTTAGATAGACAAAAAGAGCAGATTAAACAAAGATTTATAGCTGCTCTTTTAGTTTAAAATAATATGTTAATTCTACATGTTAATTCTGCTTTTAGAAGGTGAGATAAAAAATGCGTGTTGGGTATGCTCGAGTTAGTACTTTAGATCAAAATTTAGAACGACAATTAACCAGATTAAAAGAAGCCGGCGTTAAAAAAATTTTTCAAGAAAAAATTTCTGGTAAGAATACTGATCGTCCAGCTTTAAAAAAAATGCTAGCTTATATTCACGAAGATGATCAAGTGATCGTCTTAAGTTTGGACCGGCTTGGCCGAAATAACCAAGATATTTCTGACATTATTGAATATATCAACCATAAAAAAGCTGTCTTGCGTATCTTGAATCTGCCAACTTTTGACAATATTCAAGATAAAAATCTGCAACGACTCATGACCAACTTAGTCTTAGAAATTTATAAGTATACGGCTGAAAATGAGCGTACACAAATTCGGGAAAGACAGCGGCAAGGGATCGAGTTGGCTAAACAACGTGGTGTATATCGTGGCGGTATCCCGCAATATACGGCTCATTCAACTAATCCGCAAAAAAGACATACTTATGAGCGCATTACAGAGCTCTTAAAAGACAAAGACCAAGGGAAAAAGATTACAATTGCAGAGATCGCGCGTGACAACGGCGTTTCACGTAATTTAGTGTATAAAATTCAAAAACAACAGCATAATTCAAAAGATTAAACAAATCGACATAGCCAGATTAAAAAGACAAACATGACGCTAAATTTATCCGTTAATGACGATCACAATAATTTAGAAGGTGACTTAGATGTATAACCTATGCCATAAACATATTTTATTTACTGGCGAATTGAGTTCAATGACCCGCCAACATGCACAACAATTGGCGCAAAGTCTTGGAGCATTGCCGCAGCATAATGCTTCTAAAACAATTGATTTTGTCATTGCTGGTCGAATCAGTAAAAGTATGGACCAGGAATTAACAACAAAAAAATTACAGTATGCTCAGGCACACAAAATCCAAGTTTTAAATGAACATGATTTCTTGACGTGGTGTAATTTTCGTACAAAACTGTTATGCGATACAGTTACCTAAAAATTGTAACTCGTAGAAATAACATAAAATTTTTTCTTCCTATTATATTTATACTGAGTACAAAAATTTAGGTAGCGTCAAGAATCTTGTGTAAATGAAAT
>NZ_AZFI01000137.1 GCF_001435755.1 Ligilactobacillus acidipiscis DSM 15836
ATTTATTTACACAAACTATTTTATACTCTCGAAATCGTTGAATACTCTATTATTTCGGGAAATAAATCTACTGATTAAAATGCGACTAACAGCTAGAGTCAATATTAATTGTACTTAAACATTGAAATGATGTTAAATCTAAAAGAGCAATAAAAAACCTGTTTCTAAAAAAGTGAAACAGGTTTTTTAGACTGATAGTTAGTCACGTTTAAAAATATCACGAGTATATGTTTTTTCTCTAACGTCATCTAATATTTCATCATAGTGATTGGCTATAATAGCTTTAGTCATTTTTTTAAATTCCGTAAGATCATTGACCACCTGGCTTCCAAAAAAAGTACTCCCGTTTTTCAGTGAAGGCTCATAGATAATTACTCTAGCTCCTTTAGCTTTGATACGTTTCATAACTCCTTGGATGGAACTTTGTCTAAAGTTGTCACTGTTACTTTTCATAGTTAAACGATACACACCAATGGTAAGACTACCTTCTTTATCAGCACGATATTCGGTATCTGAATTGTAATCATAATATCCAGCAATTTTTAATACTTGATCAGCAATAAAGTCCTTACGTGTTGAATTTGATTTAACAATTGCTTCAATCAAATTTTGTGGAACATCTTGATAATTTGCTAATAATTGTTTTGTGTCCTTGGGTAAGCAGTAACCTCCATAGCCAAATGACGGGTTATTATAATGGTTGCCGATCCTAGGATCCAGACCTACGCCATCGATGATATTTTTAGTTTGCAGGTTTTTGACCTCAGCATAAGTATCAAGCTCGTTAAAGAAACTGACTCTTAAGGCGAGATAGGTATTCGAAAATAGTTTCACAGCCTCTGCTTCAGTATATCCCATTAAAAGTGTGGGGATATTCTTGTCAATAGCACCTTCTTGGAGTAGATCAGCAAAAGCTTGTGCTTTTTTTGTTAACGTTTCGTTTTCTTCATCAGTTCCAACAATGATTCGAGAAGGATGCAAATTGTCATAAAGGGCTTTACTTTCACGCAAAAACTCAGGACTGAATAGAATATTATTCATGGATAATTTTTCACGGATGGCCGCAGTGAAACCCACTGGAATCGTTGATTTAATTACAATTGTTGCATTTGGATTATATTTTCTTACTAATTTTAGTACTTCCTCAACTGAAGATGTATCAAAAAAATGTTTTTCACTATCATAGTTTGTCGGCGTAGCAATTATTACGAAATCAGCCTCCGAATAAGCCTGTTTAGCATCTAGTGTTGCCGTTAAATTTAATTTTTTGTTGGCTAAAAAATCTTCAATTTCAGCATCTTGAATTGGAGACTTTTTAGAATTGATCATGTTAACTTTTTCAGGAATAATATCAACTGCTGTTACCTCGTGATGTTGAGCTAATAACGTTGCAATGCTTAAACCAACATATCCCGTTCCTCCAACTGCAATTTTTATCTTCTTTTTAACCATCCTAAACCTTCCTTTCAAATTAGTTTAACTTAGATGATGTTTGCGATTATAATTTTTTAGTGAGTCATCAAAGATATCATTCTTATCATGATCAATAAAGTCTTGCATCGTGCGTTTTGCCTTAGTGGTAGCACGACCTCGAGCTTTTTTTTGCATAAATTCTTCTTTTGATTTTGTAAAGTAGTGGTTGATTCGGACAATGTCATTATTTACTTCCTTAGTGAAAGTACCGGTTAATTTTTTGCCGTTTGCATCAATAGCATAGTAACCCGGCAGGTAATAAGGAGCATGGGGATTGTCTATAAAACCTGCCGTATGTTTTGGATCAACAATGCTTTTTATATGGTGGTTCTTCTCAAAGTCATTTTTAGAACGATAAACAAAATTATCAGTTAACAGGCCTGCTGGCTTCTTGTCTAAATGTGCAGAACCGAACACTTGCCAATTAATTGCTAGACCTCCAACATGTTCTTGTGAAAAATAGCTGAATAATAAATCTAAGAAATTTTGTTGCTTTTCTGGCATATAAATAAATTCATCAGCGTCTAAAAACGCCATATAATGACACTGCTGGCCAAAACGAGTTAAAGCATCATTATAAGCATCTAATTGGCGTCGAGAACCAGGAAATTTAATATAGGTTACCTGGCTAGGATAATTATTTAGGACATCAAGAATATTATCTGTACTTTCATTATCGTAAATATAAAAATGTGAGGTACCAAGTGAGAGATAATAGTTGACCCATTCTCTCAAGTATGGCGCTTCGTTTTTTACAATTGCAACAACGACCAAGCCGTATTTAGGAATTGTTTTTTTTCTCTCTGTGAGAAGTAGTTTTCCATAATTGATTAATCCTGGCATAACAAACTTTAAATCAGCTTTGCTAATATTTTCCTCTGTCTTTTTCGCTGAATCAAGATCAATAAAATTAGGAATCCTTCGAATACTTGCGTGTAGTGCAGTTTTAAAACTCATGTAGGTTCTCCTTTTGTTAATTTATAGTAACTGATGAAAGAATCATTCAATTGTTGTTGAAACGTGTAGGTAATTTAAATATAATTAAGTGGAAAAAGAGTAAAATTATTTATCTTTTACTTCACTTTAATGTTGAGTAATTTTTTAACCCACCGGTTTAATTGCCAGTATGAGATATATAGTTGACTTTTTATTCCCTGTGTCGGCCACATTTTAACTGTTGTGTTAATTAAAGGAACGGTTGAACGATATTGCTTTATTAAGTGTCTCAAATAGGTGTAATAGTGGTAGTCTTCAGATTTTCCGTCAGAAGTGTGCCAAAGCTCAGCAGGAACTACATAATTTTTTAGACCGTTTTTATTAGATAGTAAACATTGTTCGACAGCGTAAAGATGCCAACCGTTTTCGTTAGAAAACGGCTGGGTTTTCCATCTTTGTTTTGATAATATGAAGAAACACTCATCTACAGTTTGAACTTCAGTAGGTTTTGTAATCTTTTGCCCGACCAATAATTTTTGCTCTCCATGTAAAATATTTGAGATAATGATTCGATTTCCCGCCTTTAATTCAAGAGGAGAACCGGCAACACCGACGACACCAAATTCAGCTAATGTTGACATAGACTTTGTGATATTATAGAGAGCATATTTGTGCAAAAAACGAATATCAGGATGGCAAAAGACAAGGAATTTGCCCTGAGCATTTTTGGCAGCAGCATTATAGGCATCTCGAGCTGCTAGAAATTCTTGGTGAGTATTACTTATTTTAATTAATTCATAGGAGATATTAATTTGAGAGTTTAGACTTTTTTTAAACTCGCTATATACTTTTTCATTATTTACAATTGTTATTATTGAAATCAGTGGATTTTTCAAGTTTTATCCTCACATTCTAGAGTAAAGTTTACCCTTTGATTTTACTACAATTAAACATCCAGTGCGAATAGAGAGAGAGTTAAGGAGTGGATCTGTAATGGACATGACAAGGCATAAACAAAGAATAGATATCTTTGAACTTAGTTATTTAATTGCATTTTTCATGTATATTTATATAGGTGTTTTGAAAACATCATTATTAGTACCCGTACATATGAGTATGTCAATCGTTTACTTAGTATTTAAAATAACTGGTTTATGCGCTATGTTGACTATGCTTTTTAGAAAAGAGCCGAACCTTTATTACAAAATGGGGGCAGTTTTTTTATTAGTACCAGTTTACGCATTATGTGTTCCTTCGAAGAATTTTGATTTTTTTTACTATTTTATTTTTGTTGTTGGAGCATATGCTATTAGTTTTAGAAAAATATTAAAGGCCTATGTTTTTAGTGCTGTTGTTGGAACAGCAAGTGTCATGGCACTCTGCTTTTTTGGTATTATCCCTAACGAAGTATTTGCTAGGCAGGAGTTAAGCCTTGCTAGAAATTCATTTGGCTTTTTTACTCCAACAGATTTCGCTGCCAGAATTTTCTTTATTTTGTTGGCCTATTATATGTTGAAAAAGTTTGCTTTTTCGTGGAAAGAAAACTTATTTGTTTTCGTTTTGATATTTGTAATTTATTATCTAACAAACGCCAGATTGGACACGCTCTTGCTTTTACTTTTACCGGTATCAGCAATCTTTAAACCATTTTTAAAAAAAATTGTTTATTGTTTAGGAAAGGTAGGATCTTTTTTAATTTCTTTTTTGTATATAATGTTCAGTATTTTAATAGCGGCATGTTATAACTCTGATGATCAAGTATTATCATTTTTGAATATAATGTTATCTGACAGAATTAAAATCGGACATCAAGCTTTTCGAGAAAAAGGAGTTACGCTTTTGGGTCAACACTTTCATGAACAAGGTAATGGTCTGCTGCCAAGTGGAAGTTTTCGGTACTTTTATATTGATTCTTCGTACATTAGATTGCTTGTTATTTATGGTGTAATAATTTCGTCACTCATGTTAGTTGCCATTTATTTTTTACATTGCAGATTTATCAGTGAAGGTTCTTTTTATTATAGCCTTGGCTTTTTCTTGGTAATAATCAGTTCTGCTGTTGATCAGCATTTCTTAGATCCATCATATAATGTTCTCTTTCTTGCTATGTTTGCAAATATTGTCAAAAGAAAAGTATCTGTTAAAACAAATATGGACTTGAAAGAGCAGACTCTTCCATAGTCCAAGTGTATGTGGCTATATTTTTAAATTATTTTTTCCATGTTTCTAATAAGTGGATCCTTCTGTCTTTTTTTGGTGGAAATTCCATGTAGTTACCATACATATTAGTTAAATATTCCCTCCAACAAGACATTGTTTTGAAAGAGTGCCCTTCAAAAGTAACATCAACGCTTTTAGTAAATTTGTCATGTGACATAACTTCTTTTGGACCATAAAGTCCCCACATAATAGAACCTACTTTTTTGCCATGTGTAAAATCATAAGTACGAGATAAATTGTCCAGTTGTTCGTTGCACCACCTAACACCTATTAGCTTGGCTAAAGGAATAAATAAGGGCTTTACTAAGGCTTTTAGTTTAGTTTTTCCTCTTCCTTTTTTAGCGGAATTAAGCATCAATATTTTGCGATACATTGCTGCTTTTTTGTAAATTTTATTGATTTTTGTTTCGTTTGTGGGTAAAGCGTCTACAGGGAAAACATCAACGAAAAGTGAGCTTGTTTCATTTTCGTCCATGAAGGTCGGATCGATCTTAGTGTTAGTGTCTATTATTTTGACGAATGGGTAACTAGAGTTTCCTAAAAAGAAGCATTCTATCTTGTAATGTCCTCCAAAGTTGTTATTTTTTTTTGCTAAATCTAATAACTTATCATAGTCTGGTCGAGCTATGCAAATATCAATATCATCATCCCATGGAATGAAGCCTTGGTGTCTGATTGCACCTAACAACGTTCCAGCTGAAAGATAAAATTGTAATTCATGTTGATCACAATATTTTTGAAAGGACAACAAGATATGTAACAATGTTTTTTTGACGTCGGCGGTTTCTAATTTTTCCATAATTCACTTAGCCTTTCTGGAATTAATTTATAACAATTAACATTTTAAACCAAAAATCGTGAATATGCGCTAGTAGACTGTGATTTTCAAACTTTATTTAGAAAAAAGCAAGAAATATTTAAGGTACCTGAATTATTCATACTTTTCGTTGCAGT
>NZ_AZFI01000138.1 GCF_001435755.1 Ligilactobacillus acidipiscis DSM 15836
TCCATTAGTGCTCACTTTCTCCCGGTTCACTCCGCCCTGTATAAAAAAAGACCGTCAACAACGGCCTTCCTTAATTATTGTGCTTTAAAAATTTTTTCATGTTCGGCTTTGAATTTATCCATCTGAACATCATTCAAGTTGCCTAATTCATGCAGCTTGCTTTCGATCATGTCAAAGACTTCCACCCGATCACTTAAACTATCGACGAAATCATACTTGTCGCCATCAATCACCAATAGCGGCGAAGCTTTATATTCTTTCATCCATACCTCGTAACAGTTTAACAAACGATGGTAGTAATCCTCCAATGAGGGGTCCTTTTCCACCAATTCGTAGTCACGACCGCGTTTTTCGATCCGTTTTAACATCGTCTCGTACGATACTTTGATCGTGATCATCAAATCTGGTGACTTCTTATGTGAAGCAAACGGCAATTCTTCCATCATGTTGTTAAGCAAACTCTTGTAGATGTCATACTCAACTTGAGTGGCGTTACCCATTTCCGTATTGATTTTCATAAAGATCTCATCTTCATAGATTGAACGGTCTAAAATATTGTTATCTTCACGCATCGCTGCCTTGATCATCGAAAAACGGCGGTTCAAGAAGAAAGTTTGTAACAAATATGCGTATGGATTAGTGGCTTCCTTGTCGCCGGCAGCACGTTTCTGTGCGGCGATCTCGTTGCCTTTATAGAAAATTGGCAAGACAGGATTGTCCTGCACTGGTTCATAATATGCTTTTGTTCCGAGTTCTGCTGAAAGGATATCAGTTAAGCTAGACTTTCCCGACCCGATAATACCAGATAATGTAATCAAAATGATTGAAGCATCCTTTCCCTAATTATCAACAGACAAGGACCACTCCTTGTCTACGATCCTATTATTTCTCTATCCAATCATACGCGAATTTAGGCAAAAAATAAAGAACAAAATTTGCTAAAAACCACAACTTATAGGTGGTGAGTTTTGCTTTCATACTAGATATACGGGGTTTTGGACTTGTCAGTTTTTGTTGTTAAATGTTTTGCTGCTAAAACTGTTGCCAAACTAACCAAGGCTAAGATCAGCAAAATACCGTAATCAAAATGGCTGCCCTTGGCTGTTAAAATCGCCAAAGAAGCGCCTTTTTTAATTTGTTGCGCTGAGATAACTGCTGATAAGACACTTGTTCCAAAAGAACCGGCGTATTGTTGAAAAGTATTGAACAGCGAGTTAACATCTGCTTTTTGCTGTGGTAGGACCTGTGTGCTGGCATCTGACATTGAATTACTAAACCCGAAGTTAAAGCCTCCCCGCAAGAATAGGTAGATCAAGGTCGTTGACAGTGCCGTCAAGATCGGCGTCAGTATAAAAAACATGCCCGTCCCAGCTACTATACAAATACTGGAGATCAGCAGTGGAATAAATGCTCCGTGTTTGTCAAATAAACGGCCGGCATAAGGTGAAATAGCCGCACCGAGCAAAGCGCCAGGCAGTAAGATCAAACCGGCAACAAATGCACTTGAATGAAGATAGTTTTCCACAAAGATCGGAATCACAAATGAGATCCCAATATTGATAAACTGCAAGATAAAAAAGTTCAACCAGCGCAAACAGATCAGAGGGTTTAATAGCAGTTTGAAATTCAAGATCTGGCGCGAAGAGAAATGAAAATGTCCGATCAACAGCAAAACGCCGCCGCTAAAAGCAGCCAGCATCCAAGCAAACCTGCTGCTTTTGAAGCCATAATTGCCGCCGTTTGCAAAAGCTGTGCTTAAACAAAAGAATGTCAGGCTCAGTAAAACTAGCCCGATCCAGTCGAATTTCTCCTGTGTCCCATCAGCTTCTAAGAAAATATTTTTCTCACCGATCCACGCCGTCAGCAACAACAACGGTACGGCAACTATAAAGACTCCCCGCCAGGACCAAAATGCGGCCATTGTTCCACCATATGTCGGTCCTAAAGCCGGTGCGAGTGAAATGATCATTGCAGCGATCCCCATATAGGTCCCCAGTTTTCTTTGCGGGATCAGCGACATCACCAAATGATACATTAAAGGCGTGGAAATCCCAGTAGCGACGGCCTGCAGCAACCGTCCTGTCAACAAGACCGGAAATACCTGCGCCGTGGCACACATTAGAGTCCCCAATAAATTAAAAATGATTGCCACCGAAAATAATGAACGTGCGTTAAACTTCTTAGTTAAATAACCGGTCGTTGACATGATGACCGTGACCATCAGCAAATACCCGGATGTGACCCACTGCATCGTCCCAAGTGTGACGTTAAATTCACGAGTCAGTGTGGGAAAAGTCACGTTCAGCGAGGTCTCGACCAATATTCCTAAAAATGACAGCATTGCTGCCGCCGCGATCGAGGCTTTTGTTTGCCGACTAACGTTTTGTTCGACCATACTAATTGACTTTCTCTCCATTAACGATTATGATGAAAATAAATATTGTTTCCTCGGAAACTTTTGTTATCAATCAATCTTACAACTTTCAAAATGAAATGCCAAATATTTTATTTTGGATGACCGGAAACGGGGCACATTAGCTGTGTCTGAACCACGAAGGGAGTCTGACAACTTGGCAATTTCTCAAGAGATCTTGCAAAAATACAATCATTTGCTGGCCTTAGACGATGATGACGATCAGGAAAAACGGTGGCTGAGTACCCAAGATCCGCACGCTCAAGGCCTGCGGACCTCTCATTTTCATATTCTCTCATATTTATTGGCGCATCCAGATGCGACCGCTAAAGAAATCAGCCAGGAATTTAGTATTTTGCGGGGAACTTTATCCAAAAGAATGTCACTTTTAATCAAGCGTGAACTAGTTTGCGCTCATACTGACGCTAATGACGGTCGCAGCAAGCATTATTCACTACTGCCTGCAGGAGTCAAGATCGCACGACTCCATGAGGAGCTCTTACGCCAAAAAAACGCCCAACTAACTAAGGTATTACAAACGTTTGACAAAGATGACCTGGCCACGATCGCGCAATTTTTAACACAAGTCGCTGACGCTGAAGAACACATGCATTATCAATGAAGGGAAGATTTTTATGCAAATACCTACTATTACCTTACGCGACGGACTGTCACTGCCAGCAGTCGGTTTTGGAACTTCCGGCTTGAAAGGTCCAGCTGGGATCGAAACGATCGATACCGCGATCGCTAACGGCTACCGTTTGATCGATACTGCCTACAACTACGAAAATGAAGGCACTGTCGGGCAGGCTGTCAAACGTTCTGGAATAGCCCGCTCGCAGCTTTTGCTCTCATCGAAACTCCCAGGACGCCATCACAAGTATAAACAAGCGATCACTGCGATCCAAGAATCGCTCTACCGTGCCGGACTAGACTACTATGACCTTTATTTGATCCACTGGCCAAACCCTAAGCGCGGTGAATATGTTGAAGCTTGGCAAGCACTGCTCGACGCCAAACGTTTTGGCCTAGTACGGGCCGTGGGTGTTTCGAACTTCTTACCGGAACATTTGGAAAAATTGCAACAGCAGACAGGTGAATTGCCAGAAATTAATCAGATCGAACTGCATCCTTTATTCAGCCAGCCCGAACTGCAAAAATATGATCAGGACCATGAAATAGTCACTGAAGCTTGGAGTCCACTAGGCGGTGTCGGCATGGGCTTGAGTCAACCGATCCGCGAATTACCGTTGGTCAAACGTTTGGGAGAAAAATACGGCAAAAACGGCGGACAAATCATCTTACGCTGGGAACACCAGTTGGGAGTCTTACCTTTGCCGCTATCCCACGATCCAAGACGTCAGGCACAAAACTTAGACATTTTCGACTTTTCATTAACTGACGATGAAATGCAAGAGATCATCAACCTAGACCAAGACAACGCGCGCGTCTCGCAGCAAGATCCGCAAACCCATGAAGAACTATAAATAGAAAAGAAACCGAGTTGCCAAGATGGCAGCCCGGTTTTCTTGCTATTTAACAATTTTTGTGAGAATTTAAACTCGAACTATCGAATAAGGAGGAAAACCATGACTAAAAAATATGCTTACGATGTAATATACATTGGTGGGGGACATGCCTCATTTGACGGCGCTGAGCTTCTCGCTAAAACTGGTCAAAAAGTGGCACTGATCACTGATGATTTAATTGGCGGAACATGCACTAACCGTGGCTGTAACGCCAAGATCACGCTGGATGCTCCGGTCAACTTGCAACGAGCAGTAAACCGCATGCAAGGACTTGTTCACGGAGAGATCACGATCGACTGGCCCGCTTTGGTCGCTCACAAAAAAGAAGTGATCAAGGATCTGCCCCAAGGGACAGAAAATAAACTGACAAACGCTGGCGTGGAAATTTTCAGAGGACACGCTAGCTTAATTGGTCCGCATACCGTACAGATCGATGGACAAACAAAATACTCTGCTGAAAAAATCGTGATCGGCACGGGTCAACACCCGAACCGTTTGCAGATCCCCGGAAGTGAACTCGCCCATGACAGTAGTGAATTTATGGACCTCACAGAAATGCCGCACAATATCGCTATCGTCGGTGCAGGCTATATCAGCTATGAATTTGCCACGATCGCTAACGCCGTTGGGGCAAACGTCACTGTTTTCATGCATGGCGACCAGGGCCTCCGCAATTTTTATCAAACGTTTGTAAAAAAAGTTACCGCAGATCTTGCAGACCGTGGGGTCAAATTTATTCACAATGCGCAGGTAAGTTCATTTACCAAAAACGGCCAAGAAGTCACAGTCCATTATGGCAACGAGCAAACAGCCGAATTCGACTGGCTTTTAGATGCCACTGGCCGGATACCAAACGTTAATAATATGGGACTAGAGGAAGTTGGTGTTAAGTACTCAAAGCGCGGGATCAAAGTCAATGACTACCTGCAGACCAGTGTCCCAAGCATCTATGCAGCCGGTGATGTACTGGACAAAAGTCAGCCGAAGTTAACGCCGACTGCGACCTTTGAGTCCTACTATCTGTATCAACTATTCAGTGGACAAAATACAAACACTATTAAATACCCGGCGATCCCCACTACCGTTTATACTTCGCCGCGGATCGCTCAAGTTGGCGTCACGCCGGCACAAGCTAAACAGGGTGACTTTGAAATTGTAGAAAATCACATTCCAGACGACTGGTACCGTCAAATCGACCAAGAAACAATTGGTGACCGGGTTTTGGTATTTGATAAGGAACATCATTTAATTGGTGTGACTGAATTCAGCGATAAAGCCGAAGATGCCGTCAACACCTATCTGCCGGCAATCGTTTCTGGTTATGATGATAATGATATGTGGCAAATGGCGCACATTTTTCCATCAGTCGGAGCTTCAGCCTGGCATAAGATCCGCTAGAAAACTGCCGAGTTTATTTGGGATGTCCTTTTGATTGCGGGAGTTGCTTTGAAAAGCATGCTCCCGTATTTTTACTTTGTGGCTCTTACTTGGACGGAGTTTGCGTCGCATTTCTACTTGTAACACATACTTCACCGTAGTTTGCATCACATTTCCGCTTGTACTACTTACTTTGCCATAGTTTGCATCACATTCTCACTTGTAACACTT
>NZ_AZFI01000139.1 GCF_001435755.1 Ligilactobacillus acidipiscis DSM 15836
AAATAAAGAAATAAAATTTTGAATTACTTAAAATTTTACGGGGGAATACTTATGGAAAATAATGTGAGGATACTCAGAGAAAAACTTAATTTAACTCAATCAGTCTTAGCTGACAAGGTTGGAGTTACAAGGCAAACAATTTATTTAATTGAAGTTGGAAAATACAATCCAACGATAAAATTATGTATTAATATCTGTAATGTACTTCAAACAGACTTAAATTCACTTTTTGATGTTAAGAAATAAGGAGGAGTAAAAATGAAAAACAAAGAAATTAAGGATGAACGTTTACAAACAAAGAGACTTAAGAATACAAAAAATCTTTTTATAATTCAAAATATTCTAATACTAGGTTTTATTGTTGTCCAAACCATTTATAATGGTTACTCAAGTTTATCAAAAAACCCCTTACTTTTTATTTTTCTAGTAACGAGTGTTATTATGTCCTTCCAAGAAATGACTATTACTAGAGATACAACAAAGAAGAATCCCTTAATACCAATAGCTATTGGGTTATTTTCAATAGTTATAGTAGCAACTATTGTTTTCTTTGTTTTTATTCCTAAAGTAAACGCCTATGTCTACTTCGGGACTCTTGTTTTGTCAATTATATTGGTTTTTTTATTGTCGTTATTCATATTAAAAAGGAGAAATGACAGATGAAGTTATATTGTAGCAATTGTGGAAAGCAGATACCAACCTGGACACAGGCTTACTTTTTTTTGGCGTTACCTGAAAAAGGAATGACTGAAATTCAAGCGTTTCTAAAATTAAATGCAAAAATTTATTGTAGAGAATGCATTCTTATTAAGAATTCTCGTTCAAAGAATTAGAAAAGAAATTTTTCTTATAAAACTTTGCTTTAGCGTAACTTTATTCACAACTTTTTAAAGCAAAGAATATTTCGGTAAAAAGTAATTCATTGTTGAACAGGAAACGCAATTTATGCAAACTTAATTGTTTTTCTCGTTTATTTTGTGGAGATAGCGATAAATAGTGGTCCGCGAAACATGCCACCGTTCAGCAATCGTTTTGATTGGCGTCTGATTATCAACTAGGGTTTTTAATAAGGTTAGATCTTCCGCAGAAAGTTTTTCAGGCCGACCGCCAACACGTCCGCGTGCTCGTGCGGCAGCACGTCCTGCGTTGGACCGTTCTAAAATTAAATTCCGTTCAAATTCCGCAAAAGCCGCAAATAGATGAAACATCAGTTGTCCAGTTGAGCTGTTTTTATCCATAGTGAGATTTTCTTGGAGGGTATGAAAACTCACGCCACGTGCGTTTAATTGATTGACCAAGTGAATTAGGTCTTCCATGTTACGCCCGAGCCGATCTAAGCGCCAAACCACAATCACGTCACCCTGACGGGCGAAGTCAAAAGCCTGAACTAAACCAGGACGTTCACTTTTTACTCCGCTTAAATGATCGGTAAAGATCTTTTCACACCCATATTGTTGTAAACTGTCTTGTTGCAAATCTAAATTTTGTAATCCCGTTGAAACGCGCGCATAACCAATTTTCATATGAAAGTCTCCTTTTAAGCGTTAGTGTACCATAACCGGGTTATAAAAGGTGTTAACTGAACATAGAAATAGTAATGGGTTTTTGAACACTTTTTAGGCTACATTTTGTCTGAGAATCATTAATTATGTCTGTGTTCATTAAATGGTGATATTCTGAACACTGCGAAATAAAAAACTGGTCAGAAATTTGACCAGTTTTTTATTAACAGAGGATTCTTGATTAAATTCATTTTGAATTTTGCTATTAAACGTTGAAAATGTCTCGAATGGCTTCTAGAGCTTTAGTTTTTAAAGCTTTGTTCAAGTGATCAACAACTTCGCCATGACGGGCAGTATAGTCATAACCTAATAAATTACTTAAAACTGCATATCCATGTATTTTTGAGCCACTAATTTTTAAAGCAGTTGGGAAATTATGGGGCAACTTAGAAGTAATTGGAAAACCAACTACCATACCAGTTCGTGCATTATAAACATCAGAGCTAATTACTAGCATTGGGCGGCGGATATTATTATTATTTTTGTTATGTCCGCCGTATTCGTGACCAGCATGTGGTTCAGCGTCAATCCAAATTAAATCTCCCTGATGAGGAAAATTATTATTACCAAACATTTTCTTTACCTACCAATTCGTTGTTATCTTGTAAATTTAAGTCCTTGATTGCAGTTCTTAAATCGTATTCAGGATTTTTCTCGAAAATGTTTTGATGAACAGGAACAAAAGAAATAATACCATTTTCATCCATAACTGGCTGATATTCAGTGTTTTCTTTGATTTTGAAATTAGCAGGAACTGTGATCATAACGGAATTTCCTTGTTTGCGTGTTTTGACAGTCATTTTAAATCGACTCCTTTCATTTATATGTTAAAGTAATTATATAAGTAATTACGCAAATTAGCAAATAAATTAGGCTAGTCGGTATATTTTAGCTTTTAAGAACATATAGGCACGGAATAAAAATAAAAAGAGTAGCCAAAGTTGGCTACTCTTTTTATAATGATTATTTGTTCTTTTTATTTAGAATTTCCTTTTTTGAAAGGAAACTTACACCCTCAGCCTCCATTTTTGATTCTAAATCATTTATTTTTTCTTCATAATCAAAAACTTTCTTTAACAGTGGGATTATGCCACCTATATATAAACCAGAAAAAATTGAAAGGAAGACTTTATTATCTACAACGCTTTTAAGGTTATTTCCAAAGTTGTCGAAAAACAATGAAGATTGGCTTGCGAGATAAAGAAAACTGAAAACAAGAACTCCAAGAACAAGACTGAAAGTTGTTTTACCAAAAAAGTCATAGGTTTTAACCATTTTTTCGTGCGATATTCTCCAATAATTATGTTTTTTTATTATTTCAGACATATTTGAAAGCCGCCTTTTCTCTGTTAAGCGAAACTAATTTGTAGTGATTTTCCAAAAGCATTGGCAATTTTTGAAATAGTGTTCATACTAATATTAGCGCCATTTTCAACGCGTGCAATTGTGGACTGTGGTAAACCAGACTTTTCAGCTAGTTCATGCTGGGTCCAACCGTATGCTTCTCGTTCATTACGAACTGCTACGGCACTGTTTAGTTTATTCATTTCAGCTTTAACGTCATTAGCAAAATTAGGATCTTGTAGATCTTGCGTAAAAATGTCGTTAACATCAGTTAAATAAGTTTTGTTAGTCAAGATTTTCATTTTCCTCTCTTTGATAGTATTCTGAACGGATCTCTTTAGCAGGTTTTATTTCTCTAGCAGGTGTTTTTTGGGACTTTTTAGTAAAACCATGCGTAATAATGTATTGATCTTCTTCAACGTGAAAGTACAATCCTCGTTGGATATTTGAAGCAACTTTGGATCTGATCTCATATAGGTTACTGTCTAATTTTTTGATCCACTCCATTTTGGCAGCTGTTAGCAGTCCTTGTTGTTCAATAGTTTTAATTAGTGCAATTAATTTTTTTCGATCTTTGGTAGGTAATTGTTGATAAAATTCAACAAATTCATCATGGCCGTTAAGCCGCCGATAACTTTTAAATTTTGGATTTTTCATAGTTGTATTATACCATATATTGAAAAGTATACAACTTATGATATACTAAAAATATACTTTGCTTAGACTTTTTGACGAAAAACTGGGGTAAATTAATCGAAACATGTATCGATACATGTTTCGATACAGAATGGAGTGAATCATTACATGAAGCGATACACCCAAAAGCAGATAGCAGAGGCTTCGGGGACATATAAGACAGCCGTGTATCGATACATGAAACGAAATAGTATCGAACCAGTATCGATACAAGGTAAAACATTGTATTACTCTGAAAAGGTTGCTATAAAGGCAATTGAAGAACTTAAGACCGATACATGTAACGATACAACCGATACAACGAAAAACACAAAAAAAGTGGTTAATTCAGCAGATAATGAGTTAGTCACCATGTTAAAGGAGCAATTAAAATATGAACGTCAAAATAACGAACGGTTGCATAATGAATTGGAACAGGCACACAAATTAATTGATCAGCAACAACAATTAAATTTAACGACCGCACATTTATTAGAAAATCACCAAAAAGAGGTATCACAGGAGCATTCTAACGTTCAAAAAAATACGCAGACGGAGAATGATACTGTAAAAACAAATGAGGGCTCCTCAGAAAATAAAAAACAGACGAAAAGTTTTTGGTCCAGAATTTTTAAAAGTTAACGGTTGCTATTCAAACAAAAAAAGCATATATTTTTAGTAAAGTTAAACATTCGAATATAAATGAGCGTATAAAAAAAGCCTCCACAGCTGGCAACTGCGAGACCGCGCCTATCTGACATAGACAGATAGATTAAGTTTAATCTTCATTTCAAACTATGTATAGAGTATAATACATAACCTGAAATAGTTCAATCTCTTAGTTTATCAAATTCAGATAGGCTAAGAGATTTTTTTATGCAAGCAGCATGGGTGCCTCTCATGTACTGCTATCTCGAAAAAATGCTGGAGGCAAGCAGCAAGGCAATCTATTAACTTTATAGTAATGGCACACTAGAAATAGTGGGAGGATCAGGAGGATAGAGCGAACGGTAAACAAGTAGACAGGGAAGACTAGCTAACCCGACCCTAAGAACAACGCTGGTGTCGTGAAACATTCTTATTGTGTTTTGCGGTAGGGTGTGACTGCCACCCGTGGACTTAGAGGCCACTAAAACGCTTAGCGGAGGGCTACAGTAGCATGGTGTAGTAATATGGTAACAGTATTGCGATAGTGTTAGGGACGCTTATATGTAATATGATCCGAACCACAAACAAAATAAGGATCATATGACTTGTTGAATGTTAGCACTAAGTTAGAGCCACAGGCGAATACATATAAGTAAAAAGATAATAAGACAACGACGGAGCAAGCGACCGACCGAGGTTGACTGGCTTTTTTTGTATCAATTTCATATTTGATAGATTTATTTCAATTTCTTATGGGATTAATACTGCCTCAAAAGCTTCACTCCCTCTCAAGGTATGGCTGGCTGCAGTGTTTGTCAATCTTTTAACGTGGTTAAAATCAATTTTCTAAGTTGCTGTTAGTGTTTTGACTTTATGAGCGAGAGCGATTGGTATGAAGATACCTTTTAGCGCCTTAGCGCAACGTTAAGTAAAACTGTAAGACGTTCTGACGAGCCTTAGCGAGTTTCAACCGGGGAGAAGTGGTAACAGTGAACTAACTAAGGTTTTGCTTTTAGTTTATTGGTGATCTCTAGTCCAGTCTTGGGTGTCTTTAAAATCGAGTTGAACTTTTTTAACACCAGGAACGGAATCATCTAAGTTTTGCACTTGTTTTTCGATAATTTGACACTGGTTGTTGATGTCGTGAGCTTGTTCAGTTTCAGCGGTAGTTGCGAGTGCTTCGTTGTCTACTGAGTTTTTGAGTTGGTTTTTTTGTTGGGTCAGTGAGGCTACTTTTTGTTGGAGTTCAGGTAATTCTTTTTTGGTAGCTTGAACCTGAATTATTCATACTTTTC
>NZ_AZFI01000014.1 GCF_001435755.1 Ligilactobacillus acidipiscis DSM 15836
CAAGTATTCTTTAACTTTCAACCTTTAGCTTGTAAATCAAAAAATCTCTGATTAAAAGCACAAGTTATTTTCGTATTTATATTTAGTAAATGAATCGGAGGTTTTTTTATGACAGTCTGTAGTTGGGCTTTTGGTGAGAAAGAAAATATGCAGGTTTACCATGCAAAAGAGTGGGGAAAAGAAACTCATGACGAGCGGTTGTTATTCGAAATGCTGAGTTTGGAATTGATGCAGGCAGGATTAAGCTGGCAAACAGTTCTGGACAAACGTCAAGCCTTTAAGGATGATTTTTGTGATTTTGATACAGAAAAAATTGGACAGTTAACATCTGATGAGATAAATCAAATTATTCAGGATCCACGGATCATCCGCAACAAGCGAAAAATCGATGCAATCATTAATAATGCTAAAATCGTTGAACAGTGGCACAAGCAGGGTAATAGTTTGGATGATTTTTTTTGGAGTTATGTTGGTCATCATCCACTTGTTAGCCATTGGCACCACGCCGAAGAAGTACCTGCCAGCTCATTTTTGTCGCAACAAATTTCACGAGACCTTAAAAAAATGGGTTTCCAATTTGTAGGACCGACAATTATTTATTCATTTTTGCAGGCGATCGGAGTCGTTAATGATCATATAGAAACGTGTGAGAATAAGTACCTTTAATGTCATTGAGCAATAATTTTAAGAAACAAAAAACTGTTTGGGTATTTTAAATTCATGTGATAATGAATTTCGACCTAAACAGTTTTTTTGATCAAGATGTAGCTTAATTTTCTTGCTTGGTACGTTGCTCTTTACTTAAAGCGGGTTTGTTTTGAAGATCAGTCCGAACGACTAAAACATCACATTTAGAATTCCTGGTGACATATTCAGTTACTGATCCAACGAGGATCCTCTCAACAGCATTTAGACCAGTTGCGCCGATCATAATTAAGTCGATATTTTTTTCCTGCGGGAGATCTTTAGCGATAATAACTTTCGGTGCACCATACTCGATAGAATAATCAATGTTTTTGATGCCTTGTTTTTTTGCATCCTCAATATATCCTTCGATAGTTTTCTTAGCGGTATCAGTGACTTCTTCTACCATGGCCGTGTCGAAACTGGAAATATTTTGAAAGGCTCGAGTATCGACAACGTGAACTAGATGGATCGAACTTTTTTCACCGTTTCTTTTTGCAACGTTAACAGCTTTTTTAAATGCCAATTCAGCTTCATAAGAACCGTCGACCGGTACTAAGATATTTTGATATGTTTGCAACATGCTGTTCACCCTTTCTTTGCTCTCAACTATATTCTAACTATTTTATAAGAAAAAAGAAAGTGAAAGTGATTGATTAGATAAAAAATTATAGTGTATAACCCCATAAAACAAAGGGCACAATAAAGGTACATATAACGTCGAGAAAAATTATTGTTATCAATAACCAGGCCGGAGTGTAGAAAACTACCAGGACCGTTAAAAGAGCACAGATGAACATAAAGATACTAAAGTAAGTGCAAAATATTTTTAGACCGTGCTCTTTTCGTGGATCAAAAACGAGAAAAGGGCGTGCACGATTACGAAATAAGTAGGTCCCAATGATCAGTAAAATCAAAGCTAATACAATTAACAAAATAGATATTGCAAGATCCATAACATGCTCCTTAAAAATTAGTTTGATAATTTTGTATTTAATTCTGCAACAAAGATCAAGAAAAAGAAAAATGATCTTTATGTATTATTAGCTTGAAATTTAGCGCACAGAAAATTAAGCCATCAGTAGTTCTTATCAGTGCGTTTATCACAGAATTTAACCAAAAAAAACGGCCCAGAATATCCAGACCGCTGCAAAGAAAAACTTTGCATATTCCGTCGACACCGTTAATCATCTCTGTAGTTGAACCCGCGATCAAGCAGGAATGTCATTCTTTGTCTGTTTGTGGGACTCAAGTGAAATGAGTATGCCAGACCGCAGACATTTGAACGACAAATTGTAATGAGAATTGTTCGGTCAACCTTACATTTATGAGATAAGGCGTATGTCACAGAACTCGTAATTATATTAACATAAAGCGCAACCAAGCGCAATTTTCATTTAACAGTACCAAGCCGAAAATTTATTAAAATCACTTTCTTTGTGCCTGACGTAAAAGGTCGTATTGTTTTTTAAATGCTTGTTCGATCCTGCCATTTTCCTTGGCATGGTAATATTGTCTTTCTTTTATTTTAGCAGGAAGGTATGTTTGCTTGACCCAGTCATGAGGAAAATCATGGGGGAACTTGTAGTCCGTTCCATGGCCTAGTTTTTCGGCTCCTTTGTAATGTGCGTCTTTTAATGTATCTGGTACATCACCATAATTTCCTTGTCTAACGTCGGCGATCGCAGCATCAATGGCGCTAATTGCTGAATTAGATTTAGGCGAGATACTTAACTCGATCACAGCATTTGCAAGGGGGATCCGTGCCTCTGGTAAACCGATTTTTTCGGCTGCTGTAACTGCAGAAACAGTTCTGGCAGCAGCGGCGGGATTAGCTAAGCCGACATCTTCATAAGCAATAGTCAAAAGTCTGCGGTTGACAGATATTAAGTCTCCAGCTTCAAGTAATCGTGCCAGATAGTGTAAAGCTGCGTCAGTATCTGAACCGCGAATGGATTTTTGAAAAGCAGAGATCACATCATAATGCGCGTCACCGTCTTTATCTTGAACTAAGGCTTTTTTTTGCAAACATTCTTCAACGATTGCCAGGTCAATATGAACCTTACCATCTTTAGTATCAGGGGCAGTTGATTTTGCTGCCAGCTCTAAAGCGTTCAAGGTACTACGTAAGTCACCGTGTGTAGCTTGCGTAAGATGAGTCATTGCTTCAGAGCTTAGTTCAATATTCATCTTTCCTAAGCCATTTTCGGTGTCTGCTAAAGCACGATCGATGGCTTGTTTGATATCTTCTTCAGTCAAGGGCTTAACTTCGTAGATCTGTGTTCTACTTCGGATTGCAGGGTTGATCGAAATATAAGGATTTTCCGTTGTTGCCCCGATCAAGATGATACTGCCTTTTTCTAAATGGGGCAATAAGAAATCTTGCTTAGGTTTCGTTAACCGATGTATCTCATCGAGCATCAAAACTACCGTACCACTCATCTTCGCTTCTTCGGCAACGATCTCTAAGTCTTTTTTTGAATCAGTCGCAGCATTTAATGTCCTAAAAGCGTATTTTGTCGATCCAGCAATTGCACTGGCTATACTAGTTTTGCCTGTGCCCGGTGGGCCGTATAGGATCATGGAAGATAATAATCTTGCCTTAACCATGCGATCAATGATCTTACCGGGTCCAACAAGATGCTGCTGGCCGACAATATCTTCAATTTTTTGCGGTCTCATTCGATAGGCTAGTGGTTTCAAACCCTTACCTCCTTGTATTAAGATATTAAAAATATCAAGTTGTAATAACAAAACTCCAGTTTAAGTATGTTTTAAACGTCATATTTCTCATTGTGATAATTATTCTATTCAAATTATTGTAGCATACAAGCATTAGCTATCGAGTAGCAAGACCATAAAAAGGTACAAAAAAAGCCCGCACAGCGAGCTTTTTTAATATTAACCAAGTTGGTTGTAGTATTCAACGATCAGAGCTTCATCGATATTTGCATCGAGTTCGTCACGTTCTGGTAAGCGTACAAGTGAACCTTCCAATTTGTTGTCATCAAATGAAACAAAAGCTGGACGGCCAACAATGGCTTCCAAAGCATCCTTGACGATTTGCAAGTTTTTTGAACGTTCGCGTAAAGAAATAACTTGACCAGGTTTTACTTCGTATGAAGGGATGTCAAGACGTTTGCCATCGACAGTAATATGACCATGGTTAACTAGTTGACGTGCCTGACGACGGGTAGTTGCCAAGCCTAAACGGTAAACAACGTTGTCCAAACGACGTTCGAGCAAGATCATAAAGTTATCACCGTGTTTACCTTCACGAATTTTACCAGCTTTCATAAACAAGTTGTAAAATTTACGTTCTGACAAACCATATGTCATACGTAATTTTTGTTTTTCTTGTAATTGAAGGCCATATTCAGAAAGTTTACGACGGTTGTTTTGACCATGTTGACCTGGTGCATATGGACGACGAGCTAATTCTTTACCTGTACCGGAAAGTGATACGCCAAGACGACGTGAAACTTTCCATGATGGACCTGTATAACGCATATTAAAAGTTCCTCCAATAAATTTTTTTGGAGTAAAATAATCCGTGTGAACTTAGTATTCGTGCAGTTTATTCTAGGTTTTCGCTCTTGCAGCCGAAGAGTTACTTGCTAAACCAAAGATTTGGCAATAAACTGTTGACGTTCTTACCGTTCACTGCTGCATTATTTTACACGCAAATTAGCTTACCAGTTTTTAATTCAAAAGTCAATTTAAACTAGTTTAAAAAAGTTAATTGAACTGAAATAAGAGACAGGCAAAGCAAAATGTTGCTAGGGCACAAATTAGTTACAGATGTGTTAATAAAACGGCGACAAAATCAGTTAACACTTGTTGATCTTCTTCATTAAAACGACCAAGTGAAGGTGAGTCGATGTCTAAAACGCCGATTTTCTTATTATTCTTAGTTAGAGGCAAAACTATCTCGGCATTGCTGGCGGAATCACAAGCAATGTGTCCAGGAAATTCGTGAACGTTTGCGATCCTTTGAATCTGTTGCTGTTCGAAAGCTGTCCCACAAACACCCGAACCTGGTTTAATATGCATACAAGCTACCTTTCCCTGAAAGGGTCCAAGATCTAAAATGTCGTTTTTTTCGTCAAATAGATAGGTCCCCACCCAGTTTAAATTGGACATTTCTTGGTAGAGTAACGCTGTTGCATTTGACAAGTTTGCAATAAAGTTATGTTCATCTGTTAACAGTGCATCGAGTTGTTGCACTAATAATGATTTTTCCAAATCAATTTCCTCCATTAAAATCGTATATTAACTACAGTTCTTATGGTATAATCGGAACAGATTTTAAACTAAATTTATTCGGATATCAACTTTTATATAGTTGGGTAAGTTTAGTTTTGTTCAATAGAGATTGTGATTTTGACGAAATATAAAATTTGAATGTGTTATAAAGGGTGGGGTTTCATGGTAGTCTTTTTAATTGCGGTCGTAGTTTTTGCTGTGATCATTTATCTTGCTGTACTGTACTTTCAACGCAGTTACAGTGAGGCAATCAGTGAAGAACAAGATAAAGTTAAAAAAATTGCAGACGATTCATTGGAAGAAAAATTAGCTGAGATCAGCAAGCTGAATCTTTCGGGTGAAAGTTTGACAGAATTTGAGACTTTAGATAAAGGGTATCATTACTTAAAGAATAGGGAACTGCCTGAGCTTTCTGAAGTACTTAACGATTTGAGTGATTCTTTACAACACTATCAATTTTTTAGAGTTTCTCGAGAATTGAAAGGTGCTCAAAAAAAATCAGCAGGCGTGCAGCAACATTTTGTTGAGCTTAAACAAAAATTGAGTTCAATTCAAAAGAGTACTAAAGCCCATGAAGATGCTTTGAAGAAGTTGCAGCAGAAGTATCAGAGCTTAAGGACGGTTTTGTTGAATAAAAACTTTTCGTTTGGGCCGAGTATTGATAAATTAGAAGATAAGTCGGCTGAAATTGAAGACGATTTTAGCAAATACACTAAGTACTCTGAGAGTGGGGATTTTGTAAGTTCTGAGGAGCCTTTGAATAAATTAAGAAACGATATGTCAGCTTTAGAAGATGCGGTACAAGAGATCCCACCTCTTTTTAAAAATTTGAACAATGTTTTTCCTGAACAATTGTCTGAATTAAAAGATGGTTTGAAAAAAATGAAAGATGCTCATCTTGGTTTTAATGAAGACTTGGATTCCAAGTTAGACAAAATAACGAAAGAGTGTCAAGAAAACCAGCAAAATTTAACTGAGTTAGATTTGGTGGCAGGCAAAGAATTAGATGAACAACTCGCGGATGAGATCGACCACATATATGAGCAGATCGAAATAGAATACACAGCTGCCGCAAAATTACCTAAGGATCTTGAAGAAATTGGCAAGTTTCTTGACCATGCCCGTAAACAGCAAAACGAGCTCAATATTGAACTTGATCGTTTAGGCCAGAATTATACATTCAACAACCAAGAAGAAGATCGTTCTGCCAATCTGGATAAAGAGCTAGCTGATATTAAACAGCATTATGAGCAGTTAACTCAGGCCAGACAAAAAGAAGAGGTGGTCGTTTCTTCGTTTGAAGTTAAAAAATTAGATGATGATCATCAAAGGTTAACTGATATTGAACAGGAGCAAAAGCAAATCAACGAAAGTATTTCCGGTTTGTGGAAAGAAGAAAAAGATGCTTTTGATGCGATCGAGGATTTTGACACAGAGATCCATCGTATGAAACGCGAAGTAGAAAAACTGAACTTGCCAGGTCTGCCAGATGATTATTTATCATATTTCTTTAAGGTGACCGCTGAAATTGAAAATCTGGATACTGAGATCAATAAAATGAAAATCGATATGGCAGAAATCACTAAGAACTTGATCAATACCCAGTCAGATATTGATGTTTTGAACAATAAGACTGAAGAAATCAAGGATAGCTCGATGTTAGCCGAACAACTGCTGCAATATTCTAATCGTTATCGGAATCGTTACCCAGAAGTTGAGCAGTCTTATCAGCAGGCATTGACTCAGTTTGAAAAGGAATTTAACTTCGTTGGCGCTTTGGATACTATTTCACAGGCGGTCGACACAGTGGAACCTGGTTCGTTCAAGCGGATCTCAGAACAATTTGAGGCTGATAAAAAGACTGTCTTGGCGCTGTAATTTTATGTAGAGTCGTGAACAAAGCGTTCGTAATCAAATACGGCGCTTTGTTTTATTTTGAAATTCAACTTGTAAACTGTAACTAGAGTGTTTACAATTAGTAAGAAAAATTAACTTAGAGAAGGATGTACAATGATTTATTTTGATAACAGTGCAACAACTAAGGTTGCACCGCAAGTTTTAGAAACGTATAAAACTGTGAGTGATAAAATTTGGGGTAATCCATCTTCTTTACACGCTTTAGGCGAAACGGCGGATAATCTTTTAGAGCAGTCACGTCGGCAGATCGCAGACCTCATAGGTTGTGAGCAACACGAAATATTCTTTACAAGTGGCGGTACAGAAGGCGATAACTGGGTAGTAAAGGGGACTGCATTCGCTAAACAAGAATTTGGCAAGCATATTATTACTTCTTCTATTGAACATCCAGCTGTCCTTAATTCAATGAAACAACTGGAAAAATTAGGTTTCGAGGTTACCTATCTCCCAGTTGATGAACACGGACGTGTGAATGCCAAAGATGTTGCTCAGGCTATACGTCCAGATACGATCCTAGTCTCAATAATGGCAATCAATAATGAGATCGGTTCGATTCAACCCTTAGATCAAATTGCTGAGATTTTGCGCGCTTATCCTAGCGTGCATTTTCACGTAGATGCTGTTCAAGGGATCGGTAAGGGTATTGGTAAAATGTTAAGAAATGATCGCATTGACTTTTTGACTTTTTCTGGGCACAAATTCCATGCACCTCGCGGCATTGGTTTTATGTACAAGAAAGCTGGACGCATGCTTGAACCATTGATGGCTGGCGGCGGTCAAGAAAAAAATCAACGCAGCGGTACGGAAAATTTGCCGGCAATTGCAGGGATGGCTAAGGCCTTACGTTTACTGCTTAACAATGAAGAAACTAACGTGAAAAAAGAAAGACAAATCAAGCAAAAGATTTATGACCACGTAGTCGCTCAGGCTAAAGTTACAGTTTTTTCTGATGTTGATCAAAATTCGTCACCCCATATTTTATGTTTTACGATCGATGGCGTTCGGGGTGAAATAATTGTCCATGCCTTTGAGGAACAAGGTATTTATATTTCTACAACAAGTGCTTGTTCTTCGAAGAAAGGAACTGTTTCGGGAACTTTAAGTGCAATGCATGTTCCAGAAAAAATTGCAACATCTGCAGTAAGAGTTAGTTTAGATGAAAATAATACCTTGCAAGAGGCAGAAGAATTCAATTGTGCTTTTGATCAAATCTATGCTCGTTTTTCCAAGGTATTTACGAAGTAGAAAGGATTACAGATGCAATATACAGAAATTATGGTTCGTTATGGTGAACTATCAACTAAAGGCAAAAACCGACGTTCTTTTATTGACCGTTTAGGGACAAATACAAGAAATGCTTTAGCAAGTTTTAAAAATCTTGAAATTAAAGCGCATCGTGACAGAATGCATATTCGTTTGAACGGGGAAGACTATCATCAAGTCTCTCAACGTGTTCAAAAGATTTTTGGGATCCAAAATTTTTCACCAGCAATCAAAGTAGCACGCGATGTTGAACAGGTTAAACAAACAGCGATCTCTGTTTTCAACGAAGTTTTTTATGATGGAATGACCTTCAAAATAAATACTCGTCGTTCTGATCATAATTTTGAATATGATACCAATCAGCTGAATGATATCCTTGGGGGAACGATTTTAGAAAATTTTCCTGGGATCAAAGTTAAAATGAAGCAACCTGATATTATTTTGCGAGTTGAAGTACGGCTTGATGGCATCTACCTTTCGTACGAACAGATCCCCGGAGCTGGAGGTTTACCAGTAGGTACTGCTGGCAAGGGTTTATTGATGCTTTCTGGTGGGATCGATTCTCCTGTTGCGGGGTACCTGGCTTTAAAACGTGGGGTTGATTTAGAAATGGTTCATTTCTATAGTCCGCCGTATACCAGTGAACAAGCTTTGAACAAAGCTAAAGAACTGACGACTAAGTTGGCTCCATATGCTGGTAAAATCAAGTTTATTCAAGTCCCATTTACAGAAATCCAAGAAACTGTCAAAAGTGACGTTCCAGCAAGTTATTTAATGACTATTCAGCGCCGATTTATGTTACGCCTTTGTGAGAAAATCGCTGAGAATAGAAATGCTTTGGCGATCTTTAATGGTGAGTCTTTGGGGCAGGTTGCTTCACAAACAATGGAGAGCATGGCTGCGATCAATGATGTAACTTCACTACCTGTTTTGCGTCCGGTCGTTTCAATGGATAAAAATGATATTATTAAAGTTGCAGAGAAAATCGATACTTTCGAATTATCGATCAAACCATATGAAGATTGTTGTACGATTTTTGCTCCAAGCGCGCCAAAGACAAAGCCGCGTATCGATCGTGCACGTGAATATGAAAGCAAATTAGATGTAGTCGGTTTGATCGATCGTGCTCTTGCAGGTATCAAAATAACTGAAATCGGCAGTGATGACCATTATTTGAACGCCCAAGAAGATTCCTTTGCTGAATTACTTTAAAAATAACCTGGAGATTTCATTTAGCCTTGACGTATGTTATGAGCAAGGTTAGAATTATTTCATAAAGCTTTGACCAAGAGGGTTAATGGGTACTCACTATTACAGAGAGAAATGGGTGGTGTAACATTTCAGTGAGCTGTTAACTGTAGCTTGCCAGCTGTTGTTTTGAACTAATAGTAAAAACGACCGGATCTCCATCCGTTAACACAGAATTTAAGTGGGGTTTAATAGCCCAATTTAGGTGGTACCACGGCACTGTCGTCCTAATTTAGAGGATGATAGTGCTTTTTTTATACAGAGAGAAGCAAGCTGGGAGAGTCTGAGTACCAATAGACTCAGACGTTATGACAAGTTTCTTTTTTGTCGTGAAGTCGGAATTTGTTGGACGGAAAGTTCTGGCATGAGCAACTCGACTAAAAAGAAAAGTGGAAATGAGACCAGGGCTGGTTAAAAGCCTTTTAATAAAAAAGCTTGGTTTAAAGAGAACAGGTTTTAAAAGTTTAGTTCTTTGTTTAAAAATAAATGAATTAATAGAAAGGATGAAATAAATGGCTAAAGATATTGAAATGTCAACAAAATATGAGCCAACGGCCGTTGAAAGCGGCCGCTATAAGAAATGGTTGGATGAGGATTTATTTAAGCCTAGTGGTGATACTGCCGCTAAACCTTATTCAGTTGTTATCCCACCACCAAATATTACTGGTAAATTACACTTAGGACACGCTTGGGACACAACATTGCAAGATATGATCATTCGTCAAAAACGGATGCAGGGGTTTGATACCCTATGGCTCCCTGGAATGGACCATGCCGGGATCGCAACTCAAGCAAAAGTTGAAGCTCGTTTGGCTGAAAGTGGTGTTTCGCGTTACGATCTTGGGCGTGAAAAATTCGTTGATAAGGTCTGGGAATGGAAAGATGAATACGCAGATATTATCAAACAGCAGTGGGCTAAGCTGGGTTTATCCTTGGATTATAGTCGGGAACGTTTTACTTTTGATGAAGGACTTTCAAAAGCGGTACGCAAAGTTTTTGTTGCTTTATATGAAAAAGGCCTGATCTATCGAGGCGAATATATTATCAACTGGGATCCGAAAGCCCGGACTGCACTATCAGATATTGAGGTAATTCATCAAGATGACAAGGGTGTTTTTTATCATGTTAAATATCCCTTTGTTGACGAAACTACATTTAACGGAAAAAATTATATAGAGATCGCTACTACTCGTCCGGAAACGATGATGGGAGACGTAGCAATTGCTGTTAATCCTAAAGATGAACGCTATAAAGAATTAGTTGGTAAAGAAGTGATCTTACCACTAAATGGCAGACACTTAGAAATTATTGCTGATCAGTATGTTGATCCTGACTTTGGAACAGGAATGGTCAAAATCACTCCTGCCCATGATCCTAATGATTTTGAAGTGGGAAATCGGCATAACCTTGAACGCATCAATACCATGAATGAGGATGCTTCCTTAAATGATAAGGCGGGCAAATATGCAGGTATGGATCGTTTTACAGCTCGTGAGGCAATTGTTGAAGACCTTAAAGAGCAAGATTATCTTTTATCTGAAGAGCCCATTGTGCATAGTGTGGGACATTCAGAACGGACAGGTGTTCAGGTCGAGGCTCGCTTGTCAACGCAGTGGTTTGTTAAGATGAAGCCTTTAGCGAAAGCGGCTTTAAAGAATCAACAAACTGATGACAGAGTGAACTTTGTTCCAGAACGTTTTGAACACACGTTTACGCAATGGATGGAAAATGTTCACGATTGGGTCATTTCCAGACAGCTTTGGTGGGGTCATCAGATCCCAGCCTGGTATCATAAGCAGACTGGCGAGATTTATGTTGGTGAAAAAGCACCAAGTGATCTGGAAAATTGGGAACAAGACTCTGATGTTTTGGATACCTGGTTCTCCAGCGCTTTATGGCCATTTTCTACTATGGGTTGGCCCGATGAAAATGCTCCTGATTTTCAACGTTATTTCCCAACCGATACTTTAGTAACGGGTTACGACATTATTTTCTTCTGGGTTTCACGGATGATTTTTCAAAGTAAAGAATTTACAGGACGTCGTCCATTTAAAAATGTCTTGATCCACGGCTTGATCCGTGATGAAGAAGGCCGTAAGATGAGTAAGTCTTTAGGCAATGGTATCGATCCGATGGATGTTATTAAAAAATACGGTGCAGATGCTTTACGCTGGTTCTTAGCCACTGGTTCAACGCCAGGACAAGATATTCGTTTTTCATATAAGAAGATGGATTCGGCCTGGAACTTTATCAATAAGATTTGGAATGCCAGCCGTTTTGCTATTATGAACTTTGATGAGGATACAACAGCTCAATTACCTGATAAAAGTGAATGGCAACTTGCAGATAAGTGGATCTTAAGCAGATTAAACACTACTATTCATGAAGTTACACGTTTGTTTGACCAATTTGAATTTGGTGAAGCAGGGCGTGCTTTATATAACTTTATTTGGAATGATCTTTGTGACTGGTATATTGAAATGGCCAAGGAAGATTTTTATGGCAAGGGTCAGTCCCTTAAGCATAATACACAAAATATCTTGTGTTATGTTTTAGATCAAACATTGCGTTTGCTGCACCCGATCATGCCTTTTGTGACGGAAGAGATCTGGTTAGCAATGCCGCACGATGGTACATCATTAGTTGTAGCTGCTTATCCTGAAGAAAATGAAGATTTTTATGATGAAGCTGCTGAAAAAGGAATGGAGAATTTGATCGAGCTGATCAAAGCTGTTCGTAATATTCGAGCTGATGCCAATGCTCCACTGTCATCATCAGTCGATATTTTGATTAAAACAGCGACATTAGAAACGAAAAAGATTTTTGAAAATAATCAGGATTATATCGAACGTTTCTGTCATCCAGAATCGTTACAGATCGGTGCTGATGTAAACGCACCTACTTTGGCAATGACAGCGGTGATCAGCGGAGCGGAAGTTTATATCCCACTTGCTGGTTTAGTTGATTTGAGTCAAGAAGTACAAAGATTGCAAAAAGAAATCGACAAGTTAGAAAACGAAGTTGCACGTGGTGAAAAGAAATTAAGTAATCAGGGATTTGTTAATAATGCGCCAGAACAATTAGTTGCTGAGGAAAAAGAAAAGCTTAGCGGTTACCGAGAAAAACTGACTGCAACCACAGTCCGACTCGCTGAAGTCAAAAAAGAATTGTAAGCAATCCAAAGAACAAGGAAAACCAGCAAAGATTTCCTTGTTTTTTTTCGATGAAATTTTGTAATGATTTGCGTATAATATATGGGGTAATGGCAGGAAATGCCAGAATAGATTTAGAAAATGATATTTCTAAGGAGTCAGGCGGATAGTAATATGGGTAAAGTAAGTAATTATGAAGAGGCGTTAGACTTCATACATGGGAGGCATAAGTTCGTTAAATATCCGACTTTAAAACGGATGCGGCGTTTTGCTGAACTATTGGGCAACCCTCAAGAAAAGTTATCAATGATCCACGTTACAGGAACAAATGGTAAAGGGTCTGTGACGGCTTATTTGCGTGACCTATTGCTTGGAGAAGGTTATGATGTCGGTACTTTTACCTCTCCTTTTATTGAAAAATTTAATGAACGAATTTCAATGAATGGGAAGATGGTCAGTGATGAAACGATTTTGTCCTTAGTGCAAGAGGTTAGGCCGGTTGTGGATCAATTAGATATTGAGTTTAAAGAGGCAGGCGGCGGTCCGACTGAATTTGAGGTCATTACAGCCATGATGTTCTTGTATTTTAGCAAACACCAGCCTGATTTTTTGATCGTTGAAGTCGGAATTGGCGGGACCTACGATGCAACAAACATCATTCAACCGTTGATCTCAGTGATTACTTCGGTAGGTATGGATCATATGCAGATCTTAGGTAATACTTTGGCTGCGATCGCAGAAAATAAAGCGGGGATCATCAAAAAAAATGTGCCTGTTATCTGTGGTAAGCTGTTGCCAGAAGTGCAAGATATCATTAAGCAAAAAAGTGAGTCTATGAATGCAGACTTGTATTTGTTTGAGCGAGATTTTTTCGCCACAGCAAAACAATTGCCGAATTTTTGGGGTGAGACCTTTGATTATCGTTTCAAAGATCATCTTTTAAAAAATGCTCAAATACAAATGGTCGGTGATTATCAAATCGAAAATGCTTCAGTGGCATTAACAGCCTTTTTGGTCCTGTTGGAGCAGCGTTCTCCTTTCGTACCAATGAACCAGTTAAACAGATACTTAAGAAGAACTATCTGGCCTGGCAGGTTTGAAAAGTTGGTTGATGAACCTCTCATAGTTTTAGATGGTGCGCACAATTTACCCGCGATGCAGGGGATCAGCCGAACTCTTAAGACTAAGTTTAATAGTCGCAAAATATATGTTTTACTAGCTGTTTTGAAAGATAAACAGTTTAATGAAATGATTGCTGAATTAGAGAAGCTGCCCAATGTCACCGTTGTTTTGACAACCTTTGATGCGCCGCGAGCAACTTTCAAACGTGAGGAATTAGACGCTAAGTGGGCTAATATCTCAATGTATGAGAAGTGGAATGCTGCCTTGCTCACACTGATCAACAACATGGAGGCTGATGATATGTTGCTGATTACGGGCTCTTTGTATTTTGTGTCAGAAGTGAGAAAGTATTTTAAGTAAAAGTTAGGAGTATAGAGTTGAAACCAGAATTAGTTATTTTTGATATGGATGGCGTTGTATTTGATTCTGAGAAAGTATATTACACAGCAAATAAGATGGCTGCTGATGAGTTGGGAATGGAGTACTCAATGGAGTATTACCGCAGGTTCATTGGAGCTGGAAATGAACAGATGGTCACGGCGATGACGGCTGACTTTGGAGATTCAAAATTGATTAAAAAGTTTATGGAACGTAGTTTTAATTTGATCGATCCACTAGTTTCAGCTGGTAAGATGGAACTGAAAAAGGGCTTTCTCGAATTGACTAGTTTTTTGCAGAAGACACAAACGCCATATGTTTTGGCTTCAAGCAATGATCGTCACCAAATCGATTTTTACTTGCAGACATTAAAAATGGATCTGGGTTTTGATTTAATCATTTCTGCAGATGACGTTAAACAAGCTAAACCATCACCTGAAATTTTTAATCAAGCATGGGAGCAAGCTGGACATCCGGCTAAGGAAAAAACTTTGGTGATCGAGGATTCACATAATGGGATCGTAGCTGCTAATCGAGCTGGCATCCCCGTAGCAATGGTGCCTGATTTGATACAGCCAACTGAATATGATTCGAAAAATACTTTTGGTGTTTTTAAGGATCTGCAGGAATTAAATAATATTTTAAAATAAAAAAGTTAAATTTGACCTTTTCTGCGTATATATTACTTGGAGGGGTAAAGATGACACTTATAAATTCTTTTGATATAAATTTTTTAGCCGACCAGATCGAGCATTATGGAACACAAGAACTGACTGATCGTGAATTATTGTTTTGCGTTTGTTGCAGTGCTTTTTCTAAAAGAGACGCAACAACTATTACAGGAAAGTTTTTTTCCCAATATGAAGACTTAGAACAGATGCAGTATCTGACAGACCAAGAGATTCGCGACTTATTACCGGAGAATCAGAAAAACTGGTTTTTTGAAGTCTTGAGCGAGTTTGCGCAAAGATTTGAAAAAAGACCGTCCTTAGCTTTAGGGACAGTTTACTCCAGTAAAAAAATTGGTGAATATATGTCACAGATGTATGGTTGTGCTAAGCAAGAACATTTAGTTGGCATTTATCTGGATACTAAAAACCAAGTTCTTTTGCAAAAGAGTATTTTTAAAGGTACCTTGAATTCAGCTACTGTTCATCCACGAGAGATTTTTAAAGAAGCGGTTAAGTGTAGTGCGGCTCGCTTTATGGTCGTGCACAATCATCCTAGCGGAAATGTAACACCTTCTAAAAATGATCTTGCGTTAACGGACAGATTACTTGAGTGTGGCGAAATGCTAGGGATCACTTTGTTGGACCATATTATCGTAGGCGATAACTCATATTTGAGTATGCGTGAAGAAGAGCTCATTGCATAAAATTGTTCTTAAATTAAAAAAGATTCGTGCCCTGAAAGAAGAAATGACTATCAGTGTGCGAGTCTTTTTTTATAAGTAAAGGAAATTTGGATGATTTGATAAAAATTTTTGAGGCAAAAATGAACTGTATCCGCTAGTGTATTGTGGAAGGCTTTAAAATGTGGTAAACTTGCACAAGTACAAGTGTTGAAAGAAATATAAAATGTTAACAGGAAAAGTACGTTCTTTTAATAAAGATAAGGGCTTTGGTTTTATTACTCCAGATGATGGTGGCGATGATTTTTTCGTACATTTTTCTGCAATTTTGACCGCCGGTTATAAAGTTTTGGAAGCCGGACAAAAAGTCAGCTTTGTTTCGGTTGAGGGAATCAGAGGACCACAAGCTTGTGATGTGACGATTTTAACTGAGTGATTCTGTGCTCATTAATTTGAGAAATTCTTAATAAAGATGCGCTAAGTAAATAGAATGCTTATGTTATAATTCGGTATTAACTAAAAATAAAAGTATTAGACATTGTGAAGGGATGAAAAAAAGTGTTCGGAATGGGAACGAAGAATATCGGGATCGATCTCGGTACAGCAAATACAATAGTTTATGCTGAGGGGAAAGGTATCGTTTTACGTGAACCTTCAGTAGTTGCTAAGAATACTAAATCTGGTGAGATCGTTTCTGTTGGATCAGAGGCTCGTAACATGATCGGCCGTACTCCGGCAAGTATTGTTGCGATCCGTCCAATGAAAGACGGTGTCATCGCGGATTATGATACAACTGCTGCTATGATGAAATACTATATTGACAAGGGTTTGGGCAAGCATAGCAGCAAACCATATGTTATGGTTTGCGTACCAAGCGGTGTAACGGAAGTCGAAAAACGTGCTGTGATCGATGCAACAAGAGTTGCTGGTGCTAAAGATGCTTATGTAATTGAAGAACCATTTGCTGCTGCCATTGGTGCTGGTTTGCCAGTCATGGATCCAACAGGAAGTATGGTTGTTGATATTGGTGGTGGGACAACAGATGTTGCAACTATTTCATTAGGCGGTATAGTTTCTAGTCGTTCGATCCGGATGGCTGGTGATCGATTAGATGAATCTATCGTATCTTTCGTGCGGAAGAATTATAATTTATTGATCGGTGAACGTACAGCTGAACAATTAAAGATCGATCTTGCTTCTGCTTCTGTTGAAGCTGCTAAGCAGTTAGATGCACAATCGATTCGAGGTCGTGATTTAGTAACTGGTTTGCCGAAGACGATCGAAATCAAGGCTGAAGCAGTCGCTAATGCTATTCAAGAAGTTGTTCAAGAAATCATTACAGCTATTAAAGAAACCCTTGAGGAAACTTCTCCTGAAATTGCTGCTGATGTTATCGATCATGGGATCGTGCTAACTGGCGGCGGTGCTTTATTGCGTCATCTTCCAGAAGTGATTTCTGATGCCACCAAAGTTCCTGTTTTCGTAGCTTCTGAACCTTTAGATTGTGTTGCGATCGGAACAGGCGAGTCGCTTAAAAGTATTGATGTTATGAAAAAGAATTAGTTCTTAGAGAAAAATTAGTTGGGGGTTGGAGTCGTTTTTCTCCAACCTCTTAATTTTTTATGTAGTTTATGCTGAATAATATGACTGACACGTATTACTGGTAAAATAAACAAGGCAGTGATCAATTACAGTAATATTTTATAAGTTAGTCGTAATACGAGGAGGTTTCAAGTTTGCAAAAATTCTCATTCAATAAGAGATTGGTAGTTACAATGATCATCTTGATCATTGGCTTTTTATTGATAGCTTTTTCAATTAGTGTGCGAAATAACCGAAAAGCTCCAATTTTTGTTCAGCAGATCGGTAATGAAGCTGGTGGAATAGTTGACCGTGTCGTTGGTGTTCCAATAAACGGATTGGGTCATGCATCAGATTCAGTCAAAGGTTTATACAATACTTATACTGAAAATAAGAAATTGAAAAAAGAGGTAGATACAATAGCTACCCAAAAAGTTGAAAACCAAACTTTAAAAAATGAAAATAAGCATTTAAAGCAACAATTAAAACTTAATGAGACGTTAAGCTCTTATAGTAAGATCAATGCTGTTGTGTTGAGTCGGACTCCTTCTTCGTGGCAAGATCAAGTTGTGATAAATAAAGGAGCAGTTGCAGGTGTGAAGAAAAACGACCCAGTTGTTTCTAGAAAAGGTCTCGTCGGCCGAGTCACAGAAGTTAATCAAACAAATAGTAAGATTGAGTTACTGTCAACTAGCAATGATTCTGCTAACCGATTTGCAGTTCGCTTAAAGGGTAAAGATGGAACAGTGATCAATGGGTTGATCACTGGTTATAGCACGTCAAAAAATCAGCTGATCATGGGACAGATCACTTCTAAAGAAAAAATTTCCAAGGGGGCGCAGATCACAACTTCAGGCATGGGAGGAATCACTCCTCAGGGCTTATTAGTGGGTAAAGTCGTCCGTGCGGCTAATGACGATGAGGGACTTCCAGCCAAAGTTTATATTAAACCTGCTGCCGATTTTAATGATTTAGATGTTGTAACGGTTGCAAGGAGAGTTGATTAGGAGTTTTGTGACATGAGAATTTCGAAAATGAGATATTTTTTCCCGATAGGAACTTTTTTATTTCTTTTTTTAGATGGTTCGCTTAGCCATCTTTTTGCCCCTTCTTTTTTTACTAGTAGTACTTCAGTTGAGAGTCGACTTATTTTGTTATGGTTGGTTCTGGGCATTTGCTATGGCAAGGTCGATCACTTGTTAGCATGGTCAGCTGTAGCTGGACTTTTTTTCGATCTTTTCTATACGGGTGTTTTAGGTATTTTTACGCTGTTACTACCCTTTATGGTTTATTTGACTAGAAATATTGTAACGTTTTTTAATCGCTCATTTATTGTGGTATTATTAATATATTTAATAGATATCACTATTTTGACAACTCTTTTTTATTGGGTGAATGCATTGATCGGTTTTACATCGGCATCTGCTGTGACGTTTATAGCTCGCACTTTAGGTCCGACTTTAGCGTATAATTTGGCAGGCTATGTAATCTTGTACTGGCCATTGAAAATATTTTTTGAAAAATTTAGTTAAGGATGTGTGGAAGAATGCAAGCTGTCGTTTTAAAAGGGTATAACAACGGCTATGAATTGATTTTAGAGCCGACTGCCAGCTTTACTGAAATAAAAGTAGAATTGAGTAATTTGATGGAGAAATTACACAATGACGAAACTGCAGATCGTACTAAAAAGTATTCTTTCAACATTAATACAGGGATGATACTTTACACAGCCGAGCAAAAACAAGCTTTGGAAAATATTTTTGCTAACTACCCGCGTTTTTCGATTCATAAGATCCAAAGTTCGGTGATCGAAAAACAAGAGGCACAAGAAATAGTTGACAGTACAACGGTGCACGTTAATGGTGATATTATTCGCAATGGGCAGGATAAACTCGTTCAAGGAGATTTGCTTTTTTTAGGCACATTGCATGAAGGCGGTATTCTAAGAGCAACAGGCAGTATTTTTGTTTTAGGAACTGCGAACGGTGTTCTTTGTGCGGGTCATGAGAATAATACAAGCGCTGTTCTTGCTGGAAATTTGAAAAATGCTCAGCAATTACGAATTGCTGATTTGGTAGATATTGTTAACGAAGATAAAAAAATTTCAGAGACAGATCAAATGAGTGCACTTTTCGTGAATGATCTGCATGCTTTGGCACTAACTCGGATCGAACAGTTAAAAACAACTAGGCCAAAGTTATTCATAAAGGCAGGGGGATTTTAGAATGGGAAAAGCAGTTGTTATTACATCTGGTAAGGGCGGTGTTGGTAAAACAACAACGTCGGCAAATCTGGGAACTGCGCTGGCTTTAATGGACAAAAAAGTGTGTTTGGTTGACTTAGACATTGGTTTGCGTAATCTAGACGTAGTCTTGGGCTTAGATAATAGAATAATTTATGATATTGTCGATGTTGCTGAAGGACGTGCCAAACTTCCACAAGCTTTGATCAAAGATAAGAGATTTAATGACAAATTATTTTTATTACCGGCTGCGCAAAATGCTGAAAAAACCTCGTTGACACCCGACCAAGCCATCGAGATCGTTGAAGAGTTAAAGAGTGAATTTGATTATGTATTTTTGGATTGTCCGGCAGGGATCGAACAAGGGTTTATGAACGCCGTTGCTGGAGCTGACGAAGCAATCGTTGTTTCGACGCCTGAGATCTCAGCAGTACGAGATGCTGATCGTGTTGTTGGCTTACTGGAACAACAAGATTTAGATAAACCGCCAATGCTTGTTATTAACCGGATCCGCAAAAACATGATGAATGAAGGAAATATGATGGATGTCGATGAAATTACCAGACATCTTTCCATCGAACTTTTAGGGATCGTTTTTGACGAGGATGAAGTTATTGCCACCTCTAACAAGGGAGAACCGATCGTTTTATATGAAAAAAATCCAGCTGCACAAGGATATCGAGATATTGCGCGACGTATGGAAGGTGAGACAGTACCTTTAATGTCGTTGAAAGAACCTAAAAAAAGCGGCTTTTTTCAAAAAATTGGTGCATGGTTCAAAAAGGATAAATAGCAATGGTTTAAAGTTGGGGTCATCATCAGAACGGTGGCCTTTTTTATTTTCAGAATTTTTAGTCAAAGCAAATGACTAGCGGGTTTATGAATGATACTTATATACATTATTCGTCATCTTTGCTATAATTTTTTTGTATCTATTTCGGACATGGTGGTGAGTTTTCGTGAATTTGATTTTTAATATTGTATTTTTGGTGTTTTTTGTAAATACTCTTTTTGCCATCGTGACGGTTTTTAAAGAAAAAAGAGATATTGCTGCAACTTGGGCATGGTTGTTAGTTTTAAATTTACTTCCAGGTATCGGATTTTTGATTTATTTGTTTGCAGGAAAAAAGATTTCTAAAGAGCGGATCTTTGATATTAAAGTTCAGGAAAAATTAGGGATCGATCAGCTTGTGTCTTTGCAAAAAGAACAGTGGAGCGAAAAGGAACTGTTACCTTATGATGTGTTGACTAATGAAGCACAACAAACTGCCCGTCTTTTTTTAGATGCTGATCAGGCAATATTTACCAACCATAATGAGGTCAAGGTGTTTACTGATGGAAAAGACAAGTTTTCCAAGTTGTTGGATGATATCCAGCACGCTAAAGATCACATACATATTGAATATTATACGTTCTATAGTGACAAGATCGGTCACCAGATCCTGCAAGCTTTACAGGAAGCACAAAAAAGAGGTGTAACTGTACGGGTCATATATGATAGTATGGGTTCTCGCGGTCAGACTCGTCATTTTTTTAAACCATTGGAAGAATTAGGCGGTCAAGCCGAGCCATTCTTTGGGTCAAAAAAATCATATTTTCACAGCCCTCGTTTAAATTATCGTGATCATAGAAAAATCGTTGTGATAGATGGCGTGATCGGGTACATCGGCGGTTTTAATATTGGTGATCAGTATTTGGGACGCCTAGAAAAATTTGGTTACTGGCGAGACACTCATTTACGAGTCGTTGGTAACGCAGCAGTTGCTTTACAGTCACAATTTTTTATGGACTGGAATGCCACCGTTAAAAATTCTCCAGAATCTGCGCCAATTGAATATGCTGACAGATATTTTCCATTGCAGAGAGGCCAGGGGACGACTGGTATTCAAATCGTTTCTTCAGGACCGGATAACGAAACTGAGGCTATTAAGCTGGGATACTTGAAAATGATCAGTAATGCCCACGATTATATTTACATTCAAACTCCGTACTTGATCCCAGATGATTCTGTTATGGAGACTTTAGGAGTTGCGGCACTTTCAGGAGTCAAAGTGAAAATAATGATCCCTTCTAAACCTGACCATGCCTTTGTTTATCGTGCTACCGAATATTATGCTCAAGAGCTATTAGAAAAAAATGTTGAGATATATAAATATGATAATGGTTTTATGCATGCTAAAACAATGGTCGTGGATGGGCAAATGTGTTCAGTCGGTTCAGCAAACCTTGACTTTAGAAGTTTTAAGTTGAATTTTGAAGTAAATGCGTTTTGTTATGATCGTAAGCTAACTATTGAGTTGACAGATATTTTTGCGCAGGATCTGAACAATTGCACTAAATTAACTCCAGAATATTTTTCTAAACAGTCACGTTGGATGAAATTTAAGCAATATTTTTCACGGCTTCTGTCACCTATTTTATAAAAATAAAGTACGTGTTTTTTAGTTGACTAAAGTTTTTCACTAAAAAAGCACGTATTTTATCTTTTTATGTACAAAAAATATTAGAAATGGAAATAACTATGTCGAAAAAGAAAAAAATACTAATAAGCTTTCTCACGTTAATTTTAGTAGTAGTAGGTGGTATTTTAGGTTATGCTGCTAATTATTTAGTTACTTATGCTTTTGATAATCCCCATCGTACTGAAAAGCAGCTTAAATCTAAAGGACAGGAAAGAATAGACCAAGAGTGGTTAAGCAAGCAAAAAGATGGGTCACAGTGGGCTATGAGAGCGCAGGATACTAAGCAAAAACTTGTGGCCTTCTATTATCCGGCTAAAAAAGCGACAAAAAAAACCATTGTAGTTGCTCATGGTTATCAAGGAAGTCATTATACAATGGCTTCTTATATTAGAATGTTTCACGAGAAAGGCTACAATGTTTTGGCTCCTGATGATAGGGGGAGTGGTCAAAGTCAGGGGCGATATGTCACATTTGGTTATCCTGATAGTCGTGATTATCTAATCTGGGTTCAACGGGTGATTGCAAAAAACGGCCGTGATTCCCAAATTGGATTGTTTGGTGTTAGTATGGGAGGAGCTACAGTCATGATGATGAGCGGCTTAAAATTACCGCACCAAGTTAAAGCTATAGTTGAAGATTGCGGCTATGATACAGTTGCAAATGAATTGACCTATCAATTAAAACAACAATTCAATATGCCTAAGGAGCCTTTGATCACTTTAAGCCTTTTGATAGCTCGATTCAGAGTGGGTCATAATTTTACTGAAGCTAGCTCTGTCAATGCTCTACATAAGAATAGATTGCCAGTGCTTTTTATTCATGGGCAAAAAGATACTTTTGTCCCGACCAAGATGGTTTATAATAACTTCAAGGCCACAGAAGGTGAAAAATATCTCTGGATCACTCTTAATACTAAGCACGCAGATTCCTTGAAAAATTATCCTCACAAATATCGGCAAAAAGTTGGGCAGTTTTACGACAAATTTTGGCAATAAAAAAGCAAGGCACATAAACTGCCTTGTTTTTACAAAACTATGTCTTATTATTAACCGAGAAGTGGACCTAGAGACCCTAGGATCACTGAGCCGACCATGAAAATCAGCATGACCCAGACTACAACCATAGTCACTTTTTGAAAAGTTGAACGTTCTTTCTTTTTACGCAATGAAACCACCCTTAAGTTTTTAATTATATCTTACATTTTTAATAAAGTTCCTGTCAAACCCTATAACTAGACATTATAGTTAAGATATTAAAATTTGCAATGTAAATTTTACTGATTTGTCTAAAAATATAATTAAAAGATAAATTTAAAAATCATGCATCATACTAGCATAGTAGTACCATCTTAATTACGACCTGTGAAAATTGTGGAATAATATGGAAATAAGGTCTTACTAAAGGAATAAAATTGTGTCCAGAGTGAAGATAATAAATCTTAAAATGTTTTAAAAGGTTTCTGATTCGACGTTTTATGGAGGAAATTATGATATTAAAAAATTGGTTTTTCTGGTTGGCTGCTTTTATAATTTGGAATATTTTGATCGTGACGATAAAAAAGATATTAGGGCAAGACTGGCCGGCTAGTCTAAAAATTTTGGACCTTGATCTACCACTTTTACTTGGGGGCGTCCATGTTATGTCTCAGGACTTGATGGGACTGTCGATTTTGCCATTTTTGATTTTTGCTATGGCACTCTTTGGGTTTGCCATGACATTGACGTATGCTTTTTTAGAAGGCGACATTATTTATCGTGCTTTTTTTGTAAGGTATATTAGGACTGCTGATATTGTAGCAACTTTAGCGTTTATTGTCTTTCTTATACTGGAAATTTGTCAATATATTGTTTAGGTAAATCATAATGCAATATGTTTATTGTGTGAAAACGGCTGCCATTTAAATAGGCTCTTTGTCAAATCCTGTTGATGAATAG
>NZ_AZFI01000140.1 GCF_001435755.1 Ligilactobacillus acidipiscis DSM 15836
CCTTAAGGGAAAAGTATGAATAATTCAGGTCTATTAGTAATTTCAAACAGGAATCAGTGGATTTTACAGCAGATGTGAGTGAATTAAATGAAAGTTTTATGCAGATTCATACAGAATCGAAATTTGAAATAGATACTGCAAAAGTTCAAGAAATCAGTCAATTATTACTTGATAATAAAATCACCAGAATGGATCGGCAGAAACAAGTTGCAAACGTTTTGGCTAAAAATTCTGGAGATAAAGAAGCAGACAAAATTAATAAAAAGATTGCAACGGAATTTTGTAAAGCAGTTTTAGGAAACAAAGCTAAATTTAATGTCATCTTAGGCGAAGACGCAGTGGACTCTGATTGGTCTTTTAAAATGGATGATGAAAATTCAGATGAAGAGATCGAAATCTTGATGGGCCAAACGAATGGACAGCAACAAAATGTCCTAAGAATTATCCATCAATGGTATTCGCAAATCACGTTGAATGGAATCGTTCCAGATGGCCAAATGATTTCGGAATCGATGATCGATAAATATGAGTTGCATAGAAAGCATCTTTTGTTATTAAAACAACAAATTAAGGTAACTAAAGATAAGAAAAAAGCTCAGCAGCTACATGAGGCCTATGAACAATATGTGCATGGTACAGGTGCTAAGAAGAAATTAACACAGGATGATTTTTATTCTAAAGTGACTAAAAACTTAGAAACATCAGATTTTTCTGACGAAATAAAAAAGCAAATTAATGCTGAGACTTTTATGCCCAAGCAGCGGACATCAGCGAATGGGGTCATTCCACATCAATTGCACCAACAAGAGTTAGATAAAATTATTGAAAAACAAGCTAAGTATTATCCATTCTTGGCTGAACTGAATCCTGATACTAAACGTCAAAATATTGCTAAGTATAAGTTGGATGAATTGATTGCATTTAAGATACCATATTATGTGGGACCATTGATTACAACGGAAGATCAAAAGAAAACTTCAGGTAAGAGTTTTGCTTGGATGGTACGTAAAGAACCAGGAAAAATCACACCATGGAATTTTGATCAAAAAGTTGACAAAATGGCTTCAGCTGACCAGTTTATTCGTAGAATGACTACGAAGGATAGTTATCTGATCACTGAAGATGTTTTACCTGCAGAAAGCCTGATCTATCAAAAATATAAGGTGCTAAACGAGTTGAATATGATTCGGGTAAATGGCAATAAATTGACTAAACACGATAAACAAAATATTTATCAGCAAGTTTTTGAGAAATATAAGACTGTCAATGTTAAGAAGGTTCAGAACTACTTTTTAACAGATGGAAGGTATCAGCATGCACCAAAAATTACTGGGCTTTCAGATGATAATAAATTTAATTCAAATTTATCAACTTATATTGATTTCAAAAAGATTTTTCAAGATGTCGTTGATGATCCTCAGAAACAAAAAGATTTTGAACGAATTATTGAATGGTCCACTATTTTTGAAGACAGACATATTTATGAAGTTAAGTTAAAAGAAATTTCTTGGTTAAACGACGAGCAAAGAAAAGAATTGAAAAAGAAAAGACATCAAGGATGGGGTAGATTATCGGCTAAATTGTTGACTGGTATTTTTGATGAAAATGGTTATTCGATCATGGATCAGCTATGGAATACACAGAAAAACTTTATGCAGATTCAGGCTGAGGAAGGCTTCAACAAGAAAATTCAGGCTGAAAACAGTAAGCATCTTGAGAAAAATGATTTTGAAGATATTTTGGAAGATGCTTATACTTCACCACAAAATAAAAAGGCGATCCGTCAAGTTATTAAAGTTGTTGAAGATATTCAAAAGACGATGGGCACGGCACCTCAGAAAATTTCTATCGAATTTACTCGGTCTGCTGATAAGAATCCCCGTCGTTCGATAGAAAGACAACGCCAGCTGGAAGAAATCTATTATAATGATGCAAAAGAAATTGTCAGCGAAGGAATGCAAGATAACTTGCAAAATTTCACGGACAATAAACAGACTCTGACGGATAAATATTTTCTATATTTTACTCAGCTTGGAATAGATATGTACACAGGTAAAAAGATAAATATCGACGAAATTGGAAATTATCAAATCGATCATATTTTGCCTCAGGCCTTTATTAAAGATGATTCAATAGATAATAAGGTACTAGTCAGCTCAGCGATAAATAATGGTAAGTCAGATAATGTTCCTTTAAGTATGTATGCTTCAGTACGAATTAAATCTGAAGTTCAAAATAAATGGAAAAATTTTGCGGAACATGGACTTATTTCTCAGCGCAAGTTGAATAACTTAATGACTGATCCGGAATCGATCGATAAGTATAAGGCACGTGGGTTTATCAAGCGCCAGCTAGTAGAAACAAGCCAAGTGATACGCTTAGTAGCAGAGATTTTAAATGAAAAGTATCAGGGTGAAACGGAAATTATTGAAGTTCGAGCTAAAATGAACTCTCAATTACGTAAGGATTTTGATTTGCTCAAAAATAGGAATGTGAATGACTATCACCATGCTTTAGACGCCTATTTAACAACATTTATTGGAAATTATCTCTATCGGCGTTATCCAAAATTACGGTCATATTTTACTTACGGGCATTTTAAGAAAATCGATGATGCGAAGTTAAAACAATTCAACTTTTTGCATGATATTGAAAATGACAAGGATCCAAAATATGTCAATGATAACGGTGAGTTGTTGTGGGATCGTGAGAAAGATATTGCATATTTTAAGAAGATATATAATTTCAAATATATGTTGGTTTCACATGAAGTATCTACTAGACAAGGGGCGATGTTTAAACAGACCATCTTTCCAGCTGCTGCTGATGCAAAAAGTAAATTGATTCCAATTAAGAATGATAAGCCAACTGCAATTTACGGTGGATATACTAATAACAATGATGCTTATCTGGCAATAATAAAATTGGCAAAGACTGGTCAATTCAAGGTTGTTGGTGTTCCTCAACGTGCGATAGTTAAGTTAAAACAGGCATATGACAAAGAAACCGGTGACTATAGCAATGTTCTTTATAAAGTATTGGAACCTAAATTTGTTAAAAAGAAAGTAAATAGAAAAACAGGTGAGATAACCTATCAAGTCGAAAAATTTAAAATAGTTGTACCTAAAGTCCCATATAGACAACTTGTAATCGACGGTGACCAGAAGTTTATGCTTGGCAGTTCAACGTACAAGTACAATGCTAAACAACTAGTGCTATCAGAAAATGCAATTAAAATATTGGATAAAAAATCATTTGATCAGTCTGGATATAAATCGAGTGATTTAGATACTGTTTATGACGAAATATTAAGTCAAGTTGATCGATATTTCTCAATGTATGATAAAAACAAATTTAGAGAAGGACTGCATAACGGAAAAAAATATTTTCAAAGGTTACCCATGATAGATAATGTTGAAAAAGGAAAGATTAAGGAAAATGGGAAATTTAAGCTTTTAAATGAAATTTTAATAGGACTTCATGCTAATCCTTCCTTTGGTAATTTAAAATCTCTAGGTATTTCTACACCTTTTGGAATGATGCAGTTTGCTAGCGGAATTTCACTTTCTGAAAATGCAATATTATGTTATCAATCGCCAACTGGTATTTTTGAACGAAGAGTGGCACTTAAAGATTTATAGAAATATCAAAAAGGGAATCACTCCTCGAGAGGAATGATTCCCTTTTAATATGTATTGTCCGTTAATAAACGGATCAAAAATATAAACTCAGCATTAAATGCTTTGCTTGATTTTAAAACAAGACGTTAAACCAATAAGGTACATCAGTTGGGAGCTACCCAACAGAAACTATTATATAATAACGCTAACAAAATAGCAAGGGGTGTTTTTAATGGGATGGAGATCAGTTATTATTACACAACATGCCAAGTTGTCATATTCTTCACGAATGATGACAGTGCAGAACAGAGATGGAATCAACCAAATTCCAATTGAGGATATTAATTTATTGTTGATAAATACCACACAGGCAGTGATTACATCTTCATTGATCAGTCATTTAGCGAAAAGCGAAGTTAAGGTTATTTTTTCAGATGACATGCATGAACCTATCTGTGAAACTGTCGGATATTATCCTAGTACTCGCGATATAGATTTGTTAGAGCAGTAGGTTAATTGGACGGTTCAGAAAAGAGAAACACTTTGGACCAAAATTATTTTTGCAAAGATACAAAATCAAATTAAAGTTTTACAGTCTTATGGGGAAAATGTTGATGAAATCAATGATGAACTAGAAAAAATTGAAATGAACGATTTTACTAATAGGGAAGCTACGGTTGCGAGGAAGTATTTTCCATTACTTTTTGAAACAGATTTTGTAAGGCGAAATAATTCGCCTATTAACGCTGCCTTGAATTACGGATACTCTATTTTGCTTTCAACGGTTAATCAAGAAGTTGTTTCAAATGGATATTTAACGTATATCGGGATTCATCATCATAGTGAAGAAAATATGTTTAATTTGAGTTCAGACTTGATGGAGCCCTTTAGACCTGTGATCGATTATTGGGTAGCCGGACAAAAATTTTATGAATTAACTCCTGACGTGAAATATGGGTTAGTAGAACTACTGAGTTTAGAAATTATTTTTAATGGTAAGAAAATGTTGTTAAAGAATGCTATTTCTGAATATGTTCGTAATTGTCTTAATTTTTTGAGTGGTAATAGTTCGAAAATGAATATTGAGGTGGGCTTTACTAATGAGGTACCAAGTTATGCGATTAATGATAATGTTTGATTTACCAGTTGAGACGAGTAAACAACGTAAAGCATATCGAACCTTTAGAAAGGCATTGATCAACGAAGGGTTCGTTATGGTTCAGTATTCAGTTTATGTTCGGGTATGTGTCAATAAAAAGTCTGCAATGTTTATGGAACGCAGAGTAGAAAATTTTTTGCCGCCAAATGGGTTGGTACAATCTTTAGTTTTGACTGAAAAACAATATAATGATATGCACTTTTTGGTCGGCAAATCAATTGATGATGTGAGAAACTCATCAGATCGGACGGTGATTTTATGAAACTCTCTTATTCAACTCATAAACCTTTCGAAATTGAAAATGGCAAGCTCAATGTGGTTGCAACAAACAATCAGGTGGTTTACAGAGATTTAATTTTAGGACTTAAGGGTCAAAGTGATTTACTTAAAGTATTTGATGATGATCTCAATTTTACAGAGATCAACAAATCATTTGACTGGGCAGGAGATTTAATGATTCAACAAAATATCAATAAAAAGTATATGCCTATAATTTTAAAAAAAATGTTCACGACTATGCCAGATCAACAGCGAAATAGAATTCATGAAGCCACTACTAGCTTAGATAATGCAATTCAAGAGAGTTTATATCTAGCAGATCTTCCTGTCAAAGTGACATATGATTTTGACTTAAAAAAAGCATTGAAGTTTACTGATACACACTTAAATCAAGAAACTTTGGATGATCCATATGATATAATAACCTGGATTATTCATAATTTTACCTTGAG
>NZ_AZFI01000141.1 GCF_001435755.1 Ligilactobacillus acidipiscis DSM 15836
GAGCACTAACGGACTTTCACACTATAATGCGTTTTTCAGCATTGGAGTGTGGAAGTTGGTTAGGCACAACCTTCTGCCACGTGCAGCTCGACTAAGAAAACAGCGGAGGCAAGCGGGAAGAAGCGAGTATATCGGGCTTCAACAAGACAGTGCCTAAAACGCACTATCTTGTTGAAGTGGGATAGACGGAACTTCTTGCTTGCCAGAGCTCGAATGTAAAACAGCAGGTCCTCGTTGTGGGGACTTGCTGTTTTTGCAAGGGGGAAAATAAATTGTTATTTGAAAAGGTCGATCATCTTGCTATTATTTGCCATGATGAACAGCAAGCAGTGGACTTTTACGTTAATAAACTCGGTTTCACAATCCAGGATCGCCATGAACGTCCAGAAAAAAATGATGTCTTATTTCATTTGAATGGTGGAAGCTTTGTGATAGAACTTTTTATCAAAGCGACGGCACCCACACGTCTAACTGGTCCGGAAGCATTAGGATTGCGTCACCTGGCATTTAAAGTCGCAGACGTCGAGCAAGCGGCTCGTGATTTAGCCACACGTGGGATCGACTGTGAGCCAGTGCGCCGTGATGATTTCACTGGAGAAAAGATGACCTTTTTCTTTGACCCAGATCGTTTGCCGCTAGAGTTGCATGAGTAAGAAATTTTTTATAATGAATGGGATGCAGAAAATCAATTTTTTGACTACTGCATCCCATTTTTCATTTTAATATTATTTTGGAGGCCCGAGTTTCCTGAAGTTCAGTCTTGCGTTGGCGTGACTTGAGTTTAATTATGTTACTTTCGGAATAAATTTTCTTCAACTTAGGACTAATTGATTTGAATATAGGAGCTTTTGGGCCAAATGTCATTTTTGCTTGGTAATTTTTTTGGCAACGTGTAATACTTTTTCCCATGTTTTGGCTTCGGATGTTTTCAGATTATGCTTGATAGCGGGCAAGGGTAAAGCATAAAAATTGGTGATCAACTCTGCCACTAATTCTGGCTTTTCAAGGGGTAACCAGTGTCCGCCTTTGATAGCCTCCCACGAGAAATTTCCACCAACGTATTTTCCTGAAGCTGCCATTTGTGCTTCGCTGAGATAAAGATCATCTTTCCCAAAAATGCCAAAAACTGGAACCTGAGTTGGTGGGAAAGCAACTTTAATTTTTTGCGGTTTAAGATTAGCACGATATAGATTCAAGGCCGCTGTGAATCGTCCGGGACGACTCAAATCAGGGATCCAGTTAGAATCAACTTCGGGGTTGTTTTCGCTAAATAAACGGAGCACAGCCCAATCATTTTGCGAAAACATTTTTTCCGCAAAGTCTGCTGTTTGAAAGGCCATGGTATACCAGCCCTTTTGTTGTTGCTCAAAACCGCCATCATTTAAGTAAGCACGCGGATGACCGACGCAAAGCGGGACAAAAGAACTGAAATGTTCAGGGTAAAAAGTTATCAAACACCAACCCAGAAGCGAGCCCCAGTCGTGTCCTACCAACTTGATCGGACCATCTAATGCCAAACTCTTTTTAAGTTCGATGATGTCTTGCATTAAGTATTTGATTTTATAGCTTCCGCAAGCAATCGGCGCCTCTGATTCGCCGAAGCCGCGCAGATCTGGGGCAATGATCCGGTAACCATCTTTGATCAAAATAGGGGCGATATTGCGCCATACATCAGCGGAATCAGGAAAACCGTGGAGTAAGATGATCGGAGTTCCAGCGCCTTCATCATAGTATGCCATTTTAATACTTTTTAATTTGATTTTTTTGCGCGTTAACTGACGCTGCATAAAATTACCTCCTGCTTTTGTTGGTTTTCAACACTTTTATCATACGTTGATTTTACTCATTTTGCCAATGTCAAAGCTTATTATAGCAGCAAAAAAGCAGCCGCTATGAATAATAACAACTGCTTAAAAATTAAATATGATCAATTATTTATAATCATTGGGGTCAGCTTGGAGTGGGCCATACTCATCCATCTGAGAGTCACGGAAATCCCACCATTCACTTTCGTAACCGATAAATCCTGCTTGTTTCATTGCGTCATCTAAAATTTTATGATATTTAGCAGCTTCCTTTGGCCATTTTGATGAACGGCGCGCCATTCCTGTAAAATCATCGAAGCCGGTCGGCATCGGGCATTCTTCCCCATTTGCAAACGCCAAAGTCAAATCAAAGGTGACTCCTTTTTGGTGGCTGTAATTTGGATCGGGCGGTGCAACGAACTCAGGATCCGGGTAAACATCAAACAATTTTTTCTGAGCACTTGATGGACGAAAAGCGTCCCAGATTTTTAATCGGTAGCCTTGTTCTTTAACGATCGAGTTGGCCACGGCAAGTTTACGAGCCGTTCCTGTGCGTGCAATAGCAGTTGAAAAATCGTAAACCACTTTACCTGTGAAGTTATTAGTAGTGGCGTAGCGCAAATCTACGATAATATCAGGATCAAGTTTTTGGACATTGGTAAAACCGGTCAATTCAGCATCCATAAAAAATACCTCGCTTTCATTTTTACCCCAAAAAATTAGTTATTTTTATTACTGTAAGGTACTTCTTTCTAATCTCTTTTCTCATATATAATACTATTTTACTCGAAATAATGTCTGATTCATAATAATTGTTTTTTAAAAGTGCTTTTACTTGAGAAGACTTTTGAGACTTGCAATAATAAGGCTGAATCTAGCAGATAGAGACTTATTGCTAACTGTAGTTATATGTAAATTTAATAGAGTTGCACATTATTGCTTTACTTTTAATATTATATGTCATATAATATTGTCATAAAGTAAAAAAGAACTAACTTAAGCATAAATTAGTTAGGTACAGGGGGGAGTAATTATGGATAAAGCAAGGTATCTAGTTGACTTAGAAGATTACTTGAGTGGTTTAAGCGATGAAGAAAAGAAAAGTGTCCTAGAATACTATGATGAATACTTATCTGATGCCGGTTTGGAAACTCGAGAAGAAATTGAGCGCAAATTGGGTACTCCACGTCAATTAAGCCGAACGATCCTTGCAGATCGTTCGATCAAACAAAGTGAAAAAGAAACTAAAAGCAGCCGCTTTGCTTCACCATCGTCTAATTCAAAAATGATCTGGTTGATAGCTTTAGCGATCATTACCTCGCCGTTTACACTGGCGATCGGATTCTTTGTTTTAATTGCGTTGATAGTTGTAGGTGCTATATTGCTAGCAATTGTGATCAGTTTAGTAGTAATGATCGCCGCTGCGGTCGTGGTCGCGGGAATGGCATTGTATGCCGGATTAGGTTTACTATTTACAGCACCATTTGTGGGTCTGTTTTATATTGGCGGCGCTTTGAGTGCAGCTGCTGCTTTAATGATCGTGATCCCGATCTTATATTGGTTATGTGCGGCTGTTATCCAAGGGATCGCTAATTTTTCCCGTTTCGTTTACCGCAAGTACGGAAATCGTAAAGGGGGCAGAGCATAATGAAAAAAGCATTTAAATGGGGCTGGGTCGTCTTAGCAGTCGGATTGCTGTTCTTGTTGATCGGTGGTTTTGCTCACGGTGCCAAAAATGTGGTTTTTAATGGTTGGCGTCCAATGGTTTATAGTACCAAACCTGATTTTCAAAAGGATTACGCTGTTGCTGATTTTGATCAAGTCGATGTGGCTACTAGCAATGCCGATGTTACGATCAGACGGGGTGATGCTTATCGGGTACAATATCATGGCCGGAAAAGTGCACGCCCAAGCGTTAAGGTCTTAAATGGCCGTTTGACAGTTCGTCAAAAAGGTTCAACCGAAAAAAATGGGTTTATCGGTTTTCGCTGGTTTGACTATAGCCAAGATGTAAGTAATAAATTAACGGTCTATATTCCAGATAACGTTAAACTTAAAAAGATCCGCAATCTCAATAACTATGGTGATACTCACATGCAAGGCATTAGTATTGCTAACTTAGAAGCTATCGGTTCCGATGGTTCCTTAAAATTGAGTAATTTGAATGTTGATACTACAAATATTGAAATGCGTGATGGCGATGTTTATTTGGAAAATACGAACTTGCTGGGCGGATTAGTTACCAGCGAAGATTCAGACATTGATGTGCAAAATGGGGCTTTAAGAAATGTTGAGCTCCAGCAAGATGATGGTGATATCAGCATGCACAATGTGGCGTTAGATGGCGGTAAAGCAAATGTTTCTGAAGGTGATGTCAATATTACCGAAAGTACAGTAACACGCGGCTATTCATTGACTAACTCTGATGGCGATAATGTGTTAAGAAATGTCAACGCAGGCGGTTTCGATGTGACAAACTCTGATGGGGATAATACGGTATTCGGTAATAGCTCTGAAAGCGGGCATATTCACAGCGGTACAACACAAAATGTGGTAATAGTTAAAAATTCTGATGGAGACAACACGGTACGTTAAGCAGGGTTTATCAAAGAAAGGAAGCATTGCTTATGAAAATTCAAGTGACCGCTGATCTGCTTGACGGACTGGTCTTAGCCTTGTTGAACCGTGAAGATTATTATGGTTATGCATTAACACAAGAAATGCAAAAGGCAATATCAATTTCAGAATCGACGATGTATCCTGTACTTCGTCGATTGAAAAAGGATGGCTATTTGACAACTTATGACCAGCCATTTCAAGGCAGGAATCGCAGGTATTACCAAATAACTGATAGTGGTGAAAAGCATTTAGAACAAGTCTATAAAATGTGGACTGATTATAAAAACAGCTTGGATCAAGTTTTTATTCCAGATAAAGAACATGATTCAGCTCGACAGGCTTAGAAAGATAAAACTTAATGGCGCGTAAAACCAACAAAGGAGTGGCTCTAATGACTAAAAAGAAAAAACAATTGACGAAGTCGTCGGATAAGATCGTAAGTGGTGTGTTTGGTGGGATTGCTGAATATTTTGGTTGGGATAAGACAATTGTTCGGTTGATCGGGGCATTCTTGATCATCTTCCCTGGGACGGTTGTTTCCGGAGTGGTCTTATATGTGATCGCTGCGATGGTCATGCCTGATCCAACTCAAGGAAATGGCGGTCAGTCCGATGATGACGATGATTCAGTGATCGAGGGAGAATTTAGAGAAAAATAAAGATTCACAACTTACCAAAAAGTTTCCTCACATGCGTGTGGGGAAGCTTTTTTAGGTAGAGTGAGCAAGTGTCTTTATAGCGCGTCATTTTTTAAGGGTAATTGATTGTCAATTATTCAATTCTTCGATATGGTTAGGGCAGGAAAAGCATAGTGTGTTTCTGGCGATATAAAACCAGAGAGAATCGGTTAAAAGTTGAGCACTAGCAAGTTTTCTCGTTATATTGTGCACTTGGCAATATAGTGTGAAAGTTGTTTAGACGGAACTTCTTACTTGCAGAGCCCGACTACAAAAACAGGGCGGAGGCAAGCGGGAAGAAGCGAGTATATCGGGCTTTAATAGTATAGTGCGTTTTTTGCACTGTACTGTGAAAGTGAGATAGACGGAACTTCTTGCTTGCAGAGCCTGACTACAAAAACA
>NZ_AZFI01000142.1 GCF_001435755.1 Ligilactobacillus acidipiscis DSM 15836
TTAAGGGAAAAGTATGAATAATTCAGGATCAGTATACCAACTTAAAAATACTTTTAAAAGAATAAAAAAATAGACCATCTCTTTCAGATAGTCTTTCACTTATTCAAATTAAATGGGTACAACTAATGATAAAACTGCCACCGCGATCAAACCAACTACAACTGATAATCCCATTGACCGTGAATAATAAGCCACAGCCATAACGATCACAGATGCAATGATTTTTGCAACACTGTCAAAGCCAATAAAACTATATGTTTCAGTGTTCATAAACACATCTTTAACTACCAATGCCGTAAATAAAGAAATAGGCACATACTTCATCCACTCGTTAAACCAATTCGGTATCTGCCTGCTGGAAAAGATCCTCATTGGAAAATAACGCGGTACGAAAGCAACCAACATCGATAGCATGATCAAGATAAAATGATCCAAATTAGTAGTTACGCTCATAATCTATTCTCCCGATTTACTGATTTCCTTGCGTCCAGCATTAGGCTTTACTTTTTTCAATAAAAAGCCTCTATTTTTGCCTTTCTTCACTAACCGATCCTCTAATGCAAAACCGATCAAGGAAGCAAGTAAAGTTGCCACAACCAGTCCCATCGTGCTCTTTAACCACATCATAGATAAAACGGCCAGCACACCTGAAACGATACTGATCACAATGGTCAACCGATTCTTGACCTGCATTACGATCATATAAATAAACAAGGCTGTCAGTGCGTAATCAACGATCGTCAAGTTAACGGAAATAAATCCTCCGGCCAAGCTGCCGATCAAATTAGACACTGTCCAAAATAGTAATGAGAGATGCTCGACTAATAAAGCATTTTGCGGCGACCAAGTCTTATCAGTCGCAAACTTTAAATAATTCACCGCATAGTTTTCATCGTTCATTGATGCTGCAAATATCAGCAAGAATTTTTTGCTCGTTCCACGAACATATTGGGATAGACTCGACCCCAACAACGCATATCTCATCTCCAAAAACAACAACATCAGTAAGATAGTTTGCATCGGAGCATGGATCGTCAACATGGAAGCGATCATAAATTGAGCCCCACCAGAAAAGACCAGTAAGGAAACCAAAGCTGTCATTAAAAAGTTGAAACCAGCCGCATGTAACAAAACACCGCATGCCAAACCGATCGGTATGTAACTCATGCACAACGGTAACGCGATCTGGAAAACTTCCTTACGACGTGTATCGGATTTTTTCACAGGTATGCCTCCAAAAATTCCAAATATCAAATATAAAGATTCATCGTAAATTATAACATAGGAACAATCACTATTTACAACTTTTTTCAATGAAAAAGTCCATTTTACTACCATATCGGTCAGATTTTTACTATTTGCTCATAAACTCATAATTTCAAATTAATAAAAAGACCATATCTTTAAAACCAAAGATATAGTCCTTTTCATTTAGAATAAGCCCTTAACAGCACGCCATCCGATCACGAAAATATTCGCCTTTTTGTCTGCTTGGCTAGCAACAGCCTGTGTTTTAAAGCCGTTACTACCATTGACAAATGGTGTTTCTTGTCCTTTGACCGTTAATTTATAACTACCAACTTTTTGACCTTTTTTGATCGGTGCTTCTAAACCGTTCTTTTTATATAGCTTTTTGTTACCTGAAACTTTACCGGTAACAGAATCAACATCTACCCCTTTTTCTAACCAGATATGAGTACCCTTGCTGGTTTTAGTTGGAATAGTCAGATCTTTACCATGATAAACAGGTAATTGTGAATCCTTTTTAAAGTTCAAACCAGACTTCACGTTAGTGTAAGTATAATTATTATAGACATATGACATCAATTTTTGTGTTTCTTCAAAGCGAGCTGTGTCTTGATCATTTTGATGACGAGCACCCATTACAACTGTAATAACGCGGTGTCCATCTTTATGAACCGTCGCTGCAAAGTTGGCACCCGCAGTATCAGAAGTTCCTGTTTTGAGTCCATCGACCGGCAAAGCAGAATAAGATTTAGTTAATCCCTTGAGCATCCAATTCCAGTTTGGCATATCAGTCTTAGTGTCGCCATTGTCGAATTTGGCTTCTTTGATACTTGTCGTCTTTAAGACTTCCGGATGATCCTGTATTAATTTTTGTGATAGCAGCGCCACATCATTGGCTGACATTTTGTTAGTTGCTGAATCCGGTGCACCCTTATACTTATCTTGTTCAACGTCGCCGTTATTTAAACCATTTGCTGTATAAAACTCTGCGTCTTTGATGCCCATCTTTTTAGCTTCGGCACGCATCATATCAATAAATTTCTGTTGTGTACCGCCGATCTGATCAGCTAAAGCCATTGCGGCACCATTAGCTGAGTATATCACTGTTGCTCGATAGAGATCGCGAACAGTATACTCATGATCAGCTTTCAAAGGAACATTAGAATAATTTGTATTCTGGCTGACTTTAACAGCGCCTGCTGAAGGAGAGATTTTTTGATCCCAACTCAACTTTTTATTATCAATTGCGTCTAATACCAAATAAAGTGTCATCAATTTACTCATTGAAGCAGTTTCTCTTTTTTCATTGGCATTCTTAGCATACAAAACCTGACCCGTTTTGGCATCGATCGCAATCGCAGACTTCACGTTTAAATTAACATCGCCTGTTTTTAAATTATTCGTTGTATTTGCAGAAACCTGTGTGGCTGAAGATGTCACATATACTCCGGCACCAAAAAGTGCAAGTCCTGTCGCAACACCTGCGACAGCTTTTTTTAATTGACTAAAAGTTTTCATAATTTCAAATGGTCCCTCTCGCTAACATTATTATTTTTACATACTTATTAACTTTGACACAAACTTTCATAGATTGCAATAACCAATGAAAACTCACTGTGAAAAACATGTTATTGGTTCGCGTTGTAACGCTATTTTTCATAATTAAACATAGCTTCACAATAAACAAACCAGCAGACAAGTAAAATGATCTGCTGATTTGCATCTTTTGTGAAAAACAACCACATGGATCCAGGCGAAAAAGAAAAGCAGTAATTATCTTTCTTTATGCTTGCACTACATTTTCTGGCGCTTTCAAAGTATCACTATGCTTGATCGGAAAATGCATAATAAACTTAGTGATCTGCTCATCTGAAGAAGCATAGATGTAACCATGGTGAAGTTCCACGATCCCTAATGCGATCGCCAACCCTAAGCCAGTTCCGCCAGTCTCTTTAGAGCGCGAGCCTTCCACACGATAGAAACGTTCAAAAATCTGTCTTAAATCACTTTGCGGGATCGGTTCGCCATCGTTAGCTACAACTACTTCGACCTCACGATTCGAAACTTTTTTTGCCGACAAATGGATGTTTTTACCACCATGACCGTACTTCAAAGCGTTAGAAACAAGATTATTAAAAACTCGCGCCAGCTTTTCAGGATCCGCATCAAACATTAGCGGTGCAGCACCAACATTGACCGTGATCTTCATTCCTTTTTTAGAAGCTTCCAGTTCAAAACTTGCGCCTAATTGTTCAAGCATCGCATTCAGATCGATCTGCACAGTTTCAAGTTTAGCATCAGTTTGTCGAACCTTTGTATATTCAAACAAATCATCTACTAATGACTTCATCTGTTTGGATTTTAAAAAAGCAGTATGCGTGTACTTCAACAAGTCTTCTTTGCTTTGATATTGCTGGTCTTCGATCAAGCCCAAATAGCCGATGATCGATGTCAACGGTGTTCGAATATCATGACTGACATTCGTGACCAACTCGTCCTTAGAACGTTCGATCGCGCGTTCCTCTTCCAGAGAAGTGATCGTACTGTCGACCAAAGCATTGACACTTTCAACAACTCGCTGCATCTGGCCAGACAAAGTAAAAGGGATCCGATGATCAAAATGCCCAGAGGCAATATAATGCAATTCCACGATGACGTGACGTAATTGCATCTGCCGATATCTACGGATCAAACGCCAGTATAAAACAAAGGCATCCCCGATCAGCATAAGTAAGTTGAAAGCCCATCCCCAACTCCAAAACTGAATATGCTGAGGTCCAAAAGAAAGTGACATTTTGATTTGAAAAATACCATTTTCAATGCCAGGATTCGTATCGATCAACTGATCAATAATCAAAAAGATAGACATGTTCAACAAAAGCATCACAATAATAGTCACGATTGCTTCGCCAAAAAGCTCGCTTTTTTCCCTACCAGTTAACTGAAATTTCAAATACATTCACTCTCCCTGCATGATTTAGCGTGTTTCAACTTTATAACCAACACCCCAAACAGTTTGAACGACTTTTTCACCGCCAGTAGCTTCTTCAATCTTGTCACGCAAATGACTAACATGGACCATGACTGTTTTAGCAGAAACGACTGATTCTTGTTTCCAGACACGTTCGAAGATCTCATCCGCTGAAAAAACACGATTTGGATGACTGGCCAGCAAATACAAGATCCCAAATTCTAAGGCTGTTAGTTGGACCTCTATTCCGTCAACAGTTGTTACCTCATGGGAGTCTTTTTTAATGATCAATGGACCAACTTCCAACTGATCAGGTTCTTCATTTTGTACCTGATGTTGAGAACGCCGTAATAAAGACTTGACCCGAGCCATAACTTCTAATGGATTGAACGGTTTAGTGACGTAATCATCTGCACCTTGGATCAAGCCGTGGATCTTATCAATATCATCGGTCTTAGCAGATAACATTAAGATTGGAATCTGCGAATCACGCCGAACTTCTTTAACGACTTCTAAACCGTCAACTTGCGGCATCATAATATCTAAGATCATCAAACCAATATCCGTATTAGTATTTAATTTAGTTAAAGCTTCTTTACCATTAAAGGCCCTTTCAACTTCATAGCCCTCGTTTTGGATATAAATACTTAACAATTCAACAATATCTTTATCATCATCTACAACTAAAATTTTCATTTTTATTTCTCCTTGTTAACAGCTGACCATCTCACTTGAGAACACCTATCTAATAATAACTTTTTTCTCTATGGGCTGCCTATTTAAGAAAGCATAGTTACTTTCAGCATCCCATCGGTTTTCAAACCTTTTTTATTAGATGTCCTAGAAAAGCCACTGATTTCATTTCATTATAACGAATTTTTATTTTGAGTTATTATTATAAATAATTGTAACAAATTCTATCTCAATCGTACCTAAAGAATTCGTTAAATTCAGTTAAAATGACTATTATATCCTAGTTTAAGGCAGCTTAAATAAAACAATAGATTTACTATTCACCCAAAATAAAGATGACGACGGAACTGGGACAAAAATTTCTAGTTTGATAAAAATAACATGAAATTTTGGAACTTTACCCACCACCGTTTAGCACAAGAAAATAAACAAAACGCGTGGTGCTAGTTCGTAACATTTTAAAATAAGTTAACAAAAAAGCCCAAATTACTAGACTTTAAGTGACCACACTAAAAGGAGCATAGCAATTTCGAATCACTTAAAGTTTAAACAAAAACGTCATAATC
>NZ_AZFI01000143.1 GCF_001435755.1 Ligilactobacillus acidipiscis DSM 15836
TAATCAATTATTGATGGCGGATATTTCTACTGTGGAAGAAGGAGTTAACGCGTCTCAAGCAGGTGTTGATCTCGTGGGTACTACTTTGGCCGGCTATACAGCCGAAAGTGAGCAACTTACTGGTCCAGACTTTAACTTGATCAAAGGTTTGACGGCACATTGCTTAGATGTGATCGCAGAAGGTAAGATCCATACGCCAGAGCAAGCACGACAGGTGCAAGACTTAGGTGTGACGGCTTTGGTCGTTGGCGGGGCGATCACTAGACCGAAAGAAATTGCCGAGAGATTTATTAAAGAATTACATTGACATTAAAGAAATAGCTGATAAAATGAGATTATCATTAAAAGACGTTGAAGAGAAGAGTAGCTCGAGCAGCCAATCTAAAGAGAACGCGAGTGGGTGAAAGCGCGTATTGGTCAGTCGAGTGAAGATGAGCTCAGAGTCTGTTGGCTGTGCAAGCAGCGACACGGAACGGGACCGTTACTACCTGCGACTTTTGTTAGAACAGAAGTTAGTAAGATAGTCAGTGTGAATTGGCTATAAAAAAGGTGGTACCGCGCACAAGCGTCCTTTCAGAATTTTCTGGAGGGGCGCTTTTTTTTGACTGTTGAGCTTATCTTTTACTTTTTTCTTACAAGAATATGAGGGGGATACATATTATGAATAAGAAGTTACTTGCAACATTTGCAGCAACTACCGCACTGTTTTTGACCGCCTGTGGCAATAATGAAAAAACAGGACAGACCGGCTCTGGTAAATATGCCGACAAACAAGAATTGCGCTGGACCGAAGCTTCGACTTTGGCAACAGCTGATCTGTCCAAAGCAACAGATACTTTAAGTTTTAATACCTTGATGAATACACAAGAGGGTCTGTATCGTTTGGATAAAAAAGGTCAGCCGCAACCAGCTTTGGCTGTCAAAACTAAAAAATCAAACGGCGGTAAGACTTATGATTTTACTTTGCGTAAGAACGTCAAGTGGTCTAACGGCGACCCAGTGACTGCTAAGGATTTTGTATATTCCTGGCAGCGGACGGTCGATCCGAAAACAGCGTCGCAAGATGCTTTTTACTTCGATGGTGTTAAAAACGCTACGGATATTTATAACGGTAAAAAGGACAAGTCAACTTTAGGCATCAAGGCTCTAGATGACCATCATTTACAAGTCACTTTAGCTAAGCCGGTCAGTTATTTTGACAAGTTGCTGGCCTGGCCCTTGTTTTATCCTTTGAACCAAAAGACAGTTGATAAATATGGTGCCAAGTATGGGACTCAGTCAAAGTATTTAGTATCTAACGGTCCATTCAAGTTGACAAAATGGGACGGGACCGGCAAGTCTTGGACTTTAGTCAAAAATGGTTCTTATTGGGATAAAAAGCACGTTCATTTGGATAAAATTACAGAGCTAGTGACTGAAAGTACGACTACAAGTTATAACATGTACAGTGCTAAAAAGGTCGATGAGACTTTACTCAATGGGCAGCAAGTCAAGGCTAACAAGAATAAGAAAGATTTTGTCAAACGTTTGCCCACCGCCACCACGCGCTTGGATCTGAACCAAAATAAAGTTCCGGCTTTCAGAAATAAGAAGATCAGACAGGCTTTTTCACTGGCAATCGATCGGAAGCAATTGACGGATAAAGTTTTGCAAGATGGTTCCGAGCCGTTGAAAGGTTTTGTACCCAGTCAAATGGGCGATAACCCTCAGACTGGTCAGTATTTTGAGAACGAAGCATATGTTAAAAAGGCCGTTTCATTTAATTTGAAAAAGGCTAAGTCTTTGTTAAAAGAAGGCTATCAAGAAGAAAACATCAAGTCGTTGAAGGTCAACCTGTTGACATCAGACACTGACAGCAGCAAGCAAGCCGCTGAATTTTTGCAAAGTAAATTAGAAAGTTTGCCGGGAGTTAGTGTTTCGGTATCCAAGGTGCCATTTGTGCAAATGATCTCTCGTCAAAGTCAGAAAGATTACCAAATGACCGTCAAGACATGGCAGTCCGTGTTTGCTGATCCAATCAACTTCTTGGATGTTTTCGAATCCGCTACAAGTTACAATACTTCCGGTTTTAAGAATGCTGAGTTTGATAAATTGCTTGACCAATCAGAAAACGAATATGGCAATCAACCTGAAAAGCGTTGGCAAAACCTGGTTCAAGCAGAGAAGATCTTGATGGAAGACCAAGGTACGATCCCACTTTATCAAGTTGCTAAATCACAACTGTTACGTACAAACGTCAAAGGGATCATCTTTAATCCGGCAGGTGTGCCGTATGATTGGAAAAAAGCCTATATCAGTAATGAACAGTAGGAGGCAGCAAGCATGGTGGAAATAGACACTAATTATCTTGAACAGCAATTTATTGATTCTTGTCGGTATAATACCCGCTCTGACGCTCAGAGTCAGACGATCCCGTCTACACCAGGCCAGATCGATCTGGCAAAACGGGTGGTCACAGATTTGAAAAAGTTGGGGCTCAAAGCTTGGTATAACGAAAAGAATGGTTATGCACTCGGATATGTGCCCGGTAACTGTGATAAGGAAATATCAGCGGTGGGTTTTTTCGCTCATTTGGATACTGCTGATTATCCGGCTGACAATGTTTCGCCCCAAGTTCATCCTGATTATGATGGGCGCGATGTTATCTTGAATGAAGAAAAACAGATCATTTTACGTGTAGCGGAGTTTCCGGAATTGAAAGACTTAGCAGGGCAGCGTTTGATCACGACTGATGGAACTACTTTATTGGGAGCAGACGACAAAGCCGGGGTCGCTGCATTATTGGCGGCGGTGCAGTCTTTAGTTACCCAGCCAGAGATAAAACATGGACCTTTGTATGTAGCTTTTGGTCCAGATGAAGAGATCGGTCAGGGAGCTAAACGTTTCGATGAGACAGAATTCCCAGTAGAATTTGCTTATACCTTAGATAACGGACAGCCAGGCGACTTGGAGTATGAAACTTTCAATGCTGCGGCAGCGACTGTCGAGATCGAAGGTACCGCGGTCCACCCGGGCGATGCTTATCATTTGATGGTCAATGCTTCTTCGCTGGCGCATGAGCTGGTAGCGGGCTTACCGCTTGCTGAGGTTCCCGAAAAAAGTCGGGGTCGCCAAGGATTCATTATGGTCACCCGCCAAGAAAGTACGCCTGACCACGCTCATCTGGAATTGATCATCCGTGACTTTGATCAGCAATTATTTGCAAATAAAAAACAGTTGCTAAAAGACTTGGCCCAGCAAATTAACGATCGCTATGACCAAGAAAGGGTCAAAATCGAAATCAAAGAACAATATTCCAATATTGGCGAAGAGATCAAGAAAAATCCAGCCATTGTAAAGTTAGCACTGAAGGCTTATGACACACTGGGATTAAAACCCAACATCGTTCCTTTCAGAGGCGGGACAGACGGCAATTTTTTGACGGAAAAAGGCATTCCGACGCCAAATTTATTTAACGCCGGACATAATTTTCACGGTAAATATGAATACGTCACGGTTGAAGGAATGCAGACAGTGGCGCAGACGATCATCGAGATCAGTAGAACACATGCCAACACTAAGTAATTCTTTTTAAGAACAGGCTTCAAGTCAGAAACCATATGACTTGAAGCTTTTTAAATCAGTCTGAGCGTTAATTCAATTTGAAATATGTTGTTCAATTTGACTATAATTGACAATGTAAAGGGTTTTCAAGATGTAGAGATCCTTGAGACTGCGGCTTATTATGTGAGGGGGGACCTCCAACTGGCTGAAGTATATGTAATTAACAAATATGAGAGCAGGGAAAATAGATGGAAACTAAGATCAAACAGTTTTGGGATGATTTCGCGGCAGAGCACGGGTTGGTCAATGTGAGCGAACCTGAAGCATGGAGTTTTGGGACTGATGCAGATACTTTGGCTCAGTTAGTTAAGCAAGGAATAAAAACGGCAACGACTTCCGGTTTTGAATTATATGCATTTGACAATGATCCACTCCCTAAGGTCGGGGAATATAATATTATATTAGACAGCCAAAATGAACCGGTGTGTGTGACTAAGACTAAAGTAGTTGAGGTCTTGCCTTTTAAATATATTTCTGCAGAACATGCATATCATGAGGGTGAAGGTGATCGGAGTTATGATTATTGGCACCAGGTCCATGTCGATTTTTTTACTAAGGAATATGCATCTTATAATGCAACATTTACACCAGAGTCTAAATGTGTGTGTGAAGCATTTGAATTAGTGGAATAATTTGCGGCTTGTTTTTCAAAAATAATTTGACAGTCTAATACGAGGAGGTAAGCAGATGAGATTTAAAACAAGTGATGGTGTCAGACTTGAGTATGATGATAGTGGTCAAGGTCCAGTAGTGATGATCTTGAGTGGGATCGGCGGCAGTCGGGTGATCTGGCGCGATCAGGTGAGTGCGCTGGTTGACGCAGGTTACCGCGTGATCAATATTGATGCTAGAAATCAAGGGGCCTCCGAGCACACTAAAAAAGGTTTGCGGATCTCAAGGCATGCGATGGATCTGCGTGAGATCTGCGAAGCTTTAGATATCCATCAGCCGATCTTGATCGGCAATTCCATGGGAGCTTCGACCATGTTTGCTTACGCTTCATTATTTGGCACACAGGATGTGGCAGCAATAGTCGACGTTGATCAAAGTCCGAAAATGATCAATGAACCTGGCTGGAAGTACGGGTTTAAAGGCGAGGTCACTTGGGATAATTTTCCGGATATTTTAAAAAAGCCGTTTGGCAAGTCGACCTATCACAAACTCCGAGACGAAACATATGCGGTCAATAAAAAAGCACAAGTTGAACATCCATACGATCCGGCATTAAACTTGCCTTTCTTACAAGATCACGCTTCCCAAGATTGGCGTGATGTTATTGCTGAGTTCACTTGTCCGTTTTTAATTTTGGCTGGTGAAAAATCGCCGTTTTTTGACTACCATTATGCACCAGAAGTTGCAAGTTTGGCAGCCAAAGGAGAGTATCAGATCATTAAAGACAGCGGGCATATCGTGATGGCCGAGCAGCCTGTAGCCTTTAATCAAGCGTTGTTTAAATTTTTAAAAGAAAATGACCTTTGATCAAGGTCCGACTGGGGTAAATGTACTTGGTGTTAGAGCGCTGAGTACATTTACCTCTTTTTGTGCTTAAATGTGGAAGCCAACAGAGTGCCGCAAGTGGGAACGTGATGCAAAGGCTAGCAAAGTAAGTCATAC
>NZ_AZFI01000144.1 GCF_001435755.1 Ligilactobacillus acidipiscis DSM 15836
CTAAATGTTACAAACTAGCACCACACGTACTAATTTATATATAAATTTAAATAATGTCTGATAAATCTACTCGTTAATATACAATTTTAAAAATTAGTCAATTTTTTGGCATTTTTTACCTATATCATATTTTATAAATTATTCTTCTTGAAATAATTTTTGTGGAGAAAACAAGATTCTCTTACTGAATAACCAAATTACCTATCCACTTTTGATTTTTCACTATTCCAATAGTGAAAATGTACTTCATCTATTTTTCAATAATAGTTTGCTCAGTTTATTTTTTTATCACTAGTTCCACTCTCCTATTTTTAGCACGTCCTGCTGGTGTATCATTAGTTGCTTTGGGGTTATTTTCACCAAAAGCTTCAATTGAGACGTTGCCTTCCGTCACTGCCTTTTGCTGCACAAAGAACCGCATGACTGAAACTGCTCGAGCAGCACTCAATTCCCAGTTACTTGGATAGTCTTTCGATTCTTGCGGCACATTATCTGTATAACCAGCAATAATAACCTCATTTTCTTTCAGTTGTTGAATCTTTGGTCCCAGTTCCTTTAAAGCTGCAGCAGAATCGGCAGTCAGATCCGCACTACCACTGTCAAATAAAATATTACTATCCAAATTTAAATGTAATCCGTCGGATTTAATTGAAGCTTTTGTATTCTTTCCTAGATTCATCTCTGCAGCGGTCTGATTTAAACTCTTCGCAATTTCTTTTAACCGTTGTTCTTGATTCTGTTGCGAAATACTGCCCTTTACTCCATTTTCTTGTTTGATCGCTGCTTTTTTAGTTTTAGGGTCCGGTGCCTGACTATCTTTTTCTTTATTATTTACTGACGGTGAATCAAGTTCGATTGCGTTTGATCCACCGACTGCCGCACTTTTATGATTTTGTTGCTCTGGTGACAAAGCCATGATCGACCCAAACTCTGAACTGATTTTTTGGAACTTACTATCATCGACCTTGGCTGAAGAAAACATCACAATAAACAGGGCAAGTAGCAATGTTAACATGTCAGAATAAGGGAGCATCCATGCTTCACTATCACTATCATTTTTTTTCTTTTTCTTACGCATGATTGTCCCACTCCTTTAAGTACTATTTATTTTTTCCGATATCGGCTCGATTTGTTTCACTGATCATACTTTCAAGGTTCTTTTCCATTGTTTTCGCTGAAACTCCTTCTTCGATCGCCAATGTTCCTGCCATGATCAGTTCTAAATTTTGAATTTCTTGTTCTGATTTACGTTGCAGTCTTTTAGCAAAAGGCATGAACACTAAGTATCCCATAAAAATACCAAATAACGTCGCAACAAAGGCCGATGAGATCGACTCTCCCAATACACTAACGTTATCTAAGTGTCCAAGTGCACCGATCAAGCCGATCACGGCACCCATCACACCAAGTGTGGGTGAAGTACTGCCGGCAGTTTGCATCATGGCAGTTCCTTTAGCATGACGTTCCTCGATCGATGAAATCTCATTTTCCATGATTTCTTGGATCTCTTCTTTATCGATCCCATCAACCACCATCTCCATGCCGCGTTTTAAAAAGGCATCTTTTTCAGGATCCAAATTATTAACAGGTGTTTCCAAGGCCAATAATCCTTCACGCCTGGCAACATTTGATAGTTCTACTAATTTATCGATTGTTGCGCGGTAATCATACTTTTTTGATTGAAATAATACTTTAAAAATTCCTGGTAAACGTTTGATGTCAGCTAACGGATATGTATTGATCAGCGCTACAATGATCCCCCCAAAAATAATCATCATGGCTTCAGGGCTAAATAGCATGGCTAGGCTAGCACCCTTTAAAATCATCGCTGCCACCACGATAACCAATGCGGCACAAATACCGATCAGTAAAAACAGGTCCATTTGTTTCTCCTCCTCTTTGATCTTCCACTTTTACTTATCGGACAAAAATGAAAAGATTTAAGCAAACTTATTAAAAAAATTTTCAAAAAAATAAAACCACTACAAAACTGCTGTCAGTTCTGTAGTAGTTTTACTAAATATTTTGTTTTTGGCTGACTTCATTCCAAGTTTCTAATAATTCTTCTAGCAATTTAACAATTGGCGGCAGTTTTTCCTGGTCTTTGCTGACATTAGCGGCCACTAACTGTTGCGTGATAAAATTATATAAACGATCTAAGTCTACCGTAATTTGACTCTCAACTGAATGATCTAGTGAAAATTTAAGTTCATCAACAATGTCTTGAGCTCTAAGCAATTCATGGTTTGCCTTTACCATATCATTTTGATCTAATGAGGTTTCAGCTAATTTGATTGCTTTAATGCCTCCAGAGATCAATAAACTGATCAACTTGTTAGGCGAAGCAGTCAACACTTGATTCTTCAAGTAAAAATCACGTTGCTTTTGTCTCTGTTTTACATCCATTAATTCAATTCCTCCGCCATCAATTTAACTATTTTTTGTAATCCCAGCTTGGAGTTGCGGATCAATATTTCAGTTCGATCATCGTCCCATCGATAATTTTTTTGTGGTAAGTCCCACCCCTGGAAGACTTTTGACGATCTAAACTCTTTAATTGTTGCAACACTTTTTTCTTCTCTTTCACCGTTACTTGCATCAGACTCTGATATTCAGACATAACTTGTTGTAAAACTTCTTTTTGCGGCGCTGACAAGTTTGACTCAGTTTCCTGCAATTGAGTCAATAATTGATCATTAGCTTGTAGTAAAGCCGGGATTGAGAAAGTTGATTGATCCCAGTTTTTCATATTTTGCTTTAAATCTGTTAATATTCGTTCAATTTCTTGTTCTCCCAAACTTCTACACCTCTTTTATGATCGTTATTATTGTTGATCTACACCCAGCTGACTTTGCATGTACTGCATTTGTGAATCGGCTTGCATCATGATCGAGTCTAACTGAGTAAACTGTGCAATATATTGTTCCCGTTTATCGGTCAGACGCGCGGTGAAGTCATCGATCTGCGAATTCAAGTCTTTGACCATCTTATCAATACTGTCGCTTTTATTAGTAATGATCCCTTTTTTAGTAGCATCGTTGCTAATAAATTCATTGACCAAATTATTTAATTTAGCGGTATAGCCCGTGTCAGTACTTTCGTCGAAGCTGTCCTCACCTTGAACATAGAAAAAGTCATGGACTTTTTCCGGTGAATCAGCTAACTGTGACTTAAACTTGTCCTCATCAAGGCTCAAAACACCATCCTTGTCAACAGAAAAGCCCATATCGAAGGGACTCAGACTAGCACCATTATCTTTATCGGCTTGTGTGATCATATTTCTCAAAGATGACTGTAGCCGTTGCAAGGTCGAATCGCCAACCAGCTTACCTTGAACATTAGTCGAAGAACTATCCGCTGTGGAAGCTGACGGGTCGCCAACATCCAAGTCATTTTTGATCAAACTCATTAAATTATTGTATTGTGTTACAAAATCAGTAGCGGCCTTAACTGTCTTAGAATCATCATTCTTCAATGATAGAGTAACTGCATCTTCAGGCTTGATCTCTTTTTTCAAGGTGATCGTCGCACCATCGATAGCATCGGAAATTATGTTGCTGTCACTTTCCATGTCAATACCGTCTAAACTATACTTGGCAGCCTGACCCAGATCAGCGGAAGCGTTTAAGCCTAAGGCAGCTAAAGTAGCTGTATTCTTTGTTTGATCCAGTGTTGTTTCTTTGGCACCTGACTTATTATTCGTCAAAACTAGACGCTTGTTGATCACCACTGCCGAAACACCAATATTTTTTGATTCTTTATTGATCTTATCAGCAATATCGAGTAGTGAATCCTTCTCTGTAATATCAATATCAACAGTTTCTGGACTATCGTCAGTTTTTTCTCCTTGATAAGTAAAAGTCAGTTTCCCGTTCAAGTTAAGATCAGTGCTATTCGTTTCTGCTGCACTGACCTGGCTGCCAGTCAACTTAGTTTGTTTAGCTAACTGACTGACCAACAACTCAAAATCGCCACCATTTTTGGCGTCAGAATTTCCTGAGATCGTTGCTAGATCTTCATTCGAACTTTTAGCAATTTTAGAATAATAACTGTCATTATTCTGCAAGGATTTAAGCTTAGTTTGAAAATTACTTAAAGCCGATGAAATTTCACTCCAGGCAGATTTTTCCTGGTTATATTTGGTAACTTTGTTTTGTAATAGCGTTTTTCCACCAGATTCAGCCTCGATCAACTGGTCAACAACATCCGTTGTGATCCCAGAGTACTGGCCCAAAAAGCTGAGCCCAGCATTTGGTGCTGAAGTAGCACTTGTAATATCAGCCATTTACGTCACTATCCTTTCTTATCGACCGCAATTCCCATCTGATCCCAGATTTTTCCCAAAACATCAAGCATTTTATGAGAAGGAATCTCTTTTAACACTTTACCGCTTTGCATATCCACCATTTCAACGTACTGCCGTCCAGTCCGCTGGTGAATTTCGAATTTCAATTTAAAATCGCGGCCCAGTATCTTTTTATTCAGTGTTTCAACTGCTTTTTGCAGTTCTTGCGGATCTACAACTACATTATCGGCTGAATCTTCAACTTCTTTAACGTTTTTACCATCATTTAAATGAAAAAGTTTACCCAAATATTTTTCCTGATCTTTGCGAATGAACGATTCGTCCATTAATGAAGTATCCATTTCATAACTATCAGTTGCAACTTTCTGGATTTTATTAACAGCCGGCGTGGGGTCAACTGGTGGAATATTATTGATCTGCATGTTACCTGTCCCTTCTTTCTGTGTCCTACATATATTCACTCCAATATTTCATTTCTTGTTAAATTCTCCCTACCCATCTTTTAACTTAATCAGGTTGCACAAGTCAACTTCTTCGGCTTATCTAAGCAACAAATTTCGATGCCAAGTTTCAAAGTCTGTTGTTCCAATGCTCGGAAGTTTCCGATTTGCTCCACCTTGTTTTTTAGTCAGGTTACGAAATGCAAAAGCTTGCGCTTAAC
>NZ_AZFI01000145.1 GCF_001435755.1 Ligilactobacillus acidipiscis DSM 15836
GGCTAAAAGTCAGCGAAAGTTCTAGCCAATTGAGACAAATCGGCTAGAAGTCGGTGGAAGAATTAGCCAATTAGAACGAAATTAGTTGAAAATAGAATTATCCCCCAGATGTCAGCCTTAAAAGCTTGCCACCTGAGGGATGTTTTATTTATTCAAAAATGTTTGCCGCTAGGACTTGCTTGACCCGCTCTATTTGGAATTGGGTTAATCCGTATTTGGCGAAAATAAATTTATTGATCTCTTTTCTTAAATCTTGACCTGCTAATTGCCGTGTTACTAATTTTTCCAAACTTTTGCGTTCTTTATCCGAAAGTATCGCAATTGGCAGTTCTTCCAAATTTCCCCGCAACACTTTGGGACTTGCAAATAGTATTTGGTTTAGATATTGAAATAGCTGGGAATTCAAAAATGCCATGACCGTTTTGGTGCTATGCGTTGAGACTTTGGGTACTAAAATATTGGCGCTGTTCAAAGTTAAACGCTTCTGGTTATCATAAGCGAAGACGAGATGATTGTTGATAAATTTGTAAATCAGTTTTTCTGGCGAACGATAAATTGATTCGGCCGCTGTTTGTTGAAATTTTGCTGGCTGAAATTCTAAGTAGCTTTGCGGTTGGCGAAGCACAAACGGCTGAACTTCTTTACCAGTGATCAGTGGTTCTGTGCCTTGCGTTTTTTCATGTAACACAAATTCGTGGTTGTTGCCGGTCACTATGCCTAGCCCCCAGATACTGTTTGAAAGATCAGCGTGAGCAGTATGCCAAACGTTTTGCAAGATTTTTCTATCACACGACCTTACTGGCAACAAGTTCTGGTGTGGCAGCGACTTAAATGCTTCTTGTGCTAGTTCGATTTGCTGGGGTCCATTAATAAACGTGACGGTATTATTGGCAGGTTCGCCTTTTCTCAACACCAATAACACGACATCCGACACAACTCCCTGAAATAGCTTGGGTAAGTAGGTAATAGATTTAAGCAAGCCTTTTGTTAAGATCAGCTGTCTGATCGGTTGATGCCTAGTGATATTTAAAATAGAGACCGGCAACACGAAGGCTAACGAGCCGTTCATGTTCAAGGTTTGCAAACTTTTTTCAATGAAATAGGCAAATGAATCAGCCTTTTTAAATTTACTAAAAGCAGCTTCAGTCACTTTTTTCGCACCCCACGGCGGATTGCCTATGATATTGGTGTACTTTTGGACCACAGGTGTTTTTAAATAATCACCCACTTTGATGTCCGGGTATGAATCGTCGTTTGCCGGTGCTTGCAGCAAAATGTTGGCCGTTGCCAGTAGGACTGCAATGGGATCGATATCTCTGCCGTGCAAATTAGCAACTGGGATTGCAAATTTTTTAATTAGTTCGATCAAAAAAATTCCCGTTCCCACTGCCGGATCAAAGAAGTCTTGGTCAGAAGAAAACGACATTTGGCCTAGCAACTTATCAGCTACATCAGCCGGAGTATAGTACAGACCGTTTTTGTTTCGTGCACCTTCTGCTTGCAACGTCTGGTAGAGTGCTCCCAGAAAGTCAGGTTCTTGTAAATCAACTTTGAATAACTTTGAGTCCGGCAATTGTGCTAGATTGGGTACCAGCGCGAGTGCTTCTTGGCAAAAACGTGTTTTGTTTGCTGGACAAATGTTGGCAGAAAAAGTGACTTCATGGACTGCCAACTGGCAAATGAATCTTGTAGGGGCAAGCTTGTTTTCGGCTATGTAGTCAGCAATATCTAGGATCTGTTTTTTATTATCTTTATTAATTATGTATTTGTCTGGGAAAATTTTGCGCAGCGAATCTGTTTTATTAGCACGATGCAGCAATTTTTTGTTGTTACTGCCCAAGCGTTGCCAATTTGCTAAAGTTGCATTGCTGACGGTTCGTTTCATGACTGATCTCCTCAACTTAAAATTATATTTATTCTACCACGAAAGTAGTTGGTTTTTGAAAATAGGGGAGTGAACTATGTTTCGCATACAAAATTATTTTTCTATGAGAGATGGCTAAAAAAATAATCGTATATAAGAATAAAATCTTCATTTAACCCACAAGCGACAATATTTTTGCTATGTTAAACAGGTAACGATCTTTCCCTTACTTTATTTCATGACTAGGGAGTCGTTATCCAACAGTACGTTAATTTGTTATTAAAAAAGAGGCTTTTTTATGTCAGAGAAAAATAAAAGACGACGATTTTCGATGCCGTCTGCGTTTTCGATCTTATTCTTACTGATCGTTGCAATTGCGATCTTAACCTGGATCATTCCGGCTGGAAAATACAATATTGACCAAGCCGGAAATGTTATTAGCCATAGTTATCATTCTGTAGCTAACAAGCCGCAAGGATTATGGGACGTGTTAATGGCTCCCGTGATCGGAATGGTCGGTAATGCGAAGACTACTGGCGCGATATCGATCTCATTGTTCATCCTTGTTATTGGCGGATTCCTAGGTGTTGTCAATCAAACTGGTGCTTTAAATGACGGGATCAAGGTTTTGGTTCATAAATATTCCAAACAAAAGAAAATGTTGATCCCATTGTTAACAGTGCTGTTTGCATTGGGAGGGTCTACTTTTGGAATGTCAGAAGAAACGATGGCATTTTACCCCTTGTTGATCCCAATTATGCAAGCAATGGGTCTGGATTCGTTGGTCGCTGTGGCGATCCCGCAGGTCGGGACGCAGGTCGGAAATTTAGCTTCGACCGTTAATCCGTTTGCGACAGGTGTTGCTTCACAAACGCTCCACATTTCCATGGGTGATGGTTTGATCTCCCGTTTAGTTTTACTAGCGCTTACGTTAGTTTTTTCTATTTGGTACATTTATCATTATGCTGCTAAGATCGAAAATGATCCGACGAAATCGTTACTATATGCAAATAAAGATGCTAGCGAGCTTCAATCCTATGAGGAAGAAATTGAAGATATACCAAAGTTGAGCAAGGGACAAAAACATGTCCTTTGGCTCTTTGGACTAACATTTGTCATTATGATCATTGGCTTGGTGCCGTGGCAGACTATTAACCCGAACTGGACATTTTTTGAGACATTTTTAAAATGGTTGAGAAATGTACCATTTTTAGGTGCCTTAATTGGCAAAGATACCGTGGCGTTTGGCAGCTGGTATTTCAACGAGATCACGATGTTGTTTTTAGGGATGTCGATCTTGATCAAGTTTGTTTACCACATACCTGAACAAAAATTTGTTGATTATTTCATGGATGGAGTCAAAGATTTTGCCAGCGTTGCGATAGTTGTTGCATTAGCTCGTGGAATTCAGGTAGTCATGGATGCCGGCATGATCACAGATACAGTTTTACATTGGGGCGAGTTAGCCTTGCAAGGTTCGAACAAAATCATGTACACTTTAGCAACTTATGTTTTCTATTTACCAATGACTTTCTTGATCCCGTCGACCTCCGGTTTAGCAGCAGCTACGATGGGGATTATCGGGCCAATGGGGCATTTTGCCGGAGTTGATTCCAATATCGTTGTCAGCATTTATCAGGCCGCTTCTGGTTTGATCAACATGCTGACACCAACGTCAGCGGTCGTTGTTGGTGCGATGCAGATCGCACATATCAATATTTCGACTTGGTGGAAATGGGCTTGGAAGATGGCGCTGGGGTTACTGCTGATCTCTTGTACTTATTTGGTGATTTTGGCCGTATTGTAAGGAGATAATTAAATGGATAAACAAAGACAGATCAAACTTTTGCAAGACTTGATCAAAATTGAAACGATCGATGATCATGAAAAACAAGTCGTTGATTATTTGGAGAAGTTATTTGTTTCTTATGGCGAGCGTGTTCGTTTTACTCGTGTTCCTTATCAAGAAGATAGGCAAAGCGTTGTAATTTCGATCGGCCCGCAAAATGGTTCATTTACGTTAGGCTTTTCTGGGCATATGGATGTGGTCAATTTAGGCGACCGCTCAGCATGGAAAGACGATCCATTTTCTGGCAAATTGTACGACAATGACAGTAAAATGTATGGTCGTGGAACGACTGACATGAAGAGCGGTCTTGCTGGAATGATCGGAACTTTTTTAACTTTGCTTGATGAAAATGTTGTCTTAAAAGGTGAATTGCGGCTATTGGCGACGGTCGGTGAAGAAACCGGCATGTGGGGTTCAAAAAAATTAACTGAACAAGGTTATGTCAATGACTTGGGTGTTTTGGTGATCGGTGAGGATACGACGAATCTGAATGTAGTCTATGCCAGCAACGGTGACATTGATTATACGATCACCTCCTATGGCAAAGTCGCGATCAGTTCGCAGGCTGGTGCTGGGATCAATGCTTTAGACAACATGCTGGACTTTATCCAACTAGCCAATGAAAAGCTGCGCCATTTGCCAAGGATCCATGAAACATTGGGACCAGTGGTGCATAACGTTACGATGATCTCTGGCGGAGACCAGGTCAACAGTATTCCCGGCAAAATCACGGCTCGTGGAAATATTCGGATCAACCCCTTGTATAGTGTCGCTGAGATCCAACAAATATTGGAGAACGTTGTGGTGCAAGTTAACCAAATGCCGCAGCATAAATTTGAGCTGCAATATGACTATTTAGGCGAGGCAGTCGATGGTGATCTACAAGGTGAGTATGTGACCACGGCTAAATCGATGCTGACTGATATTTTAGGTCACCCGGTCAAGATCGTCGGAGAACCAGGCGCAACGGATGCCTCTAATTTTGTCAAAAGTCCGACTGCACCAACGATGATCGTGGTAGGACCAGTAAATGATTCTGTTCATCAGATCGATGAGTATGTGGACGTTGACGAATATTTGGCAGCAGCAGAGTTCTATGAAAGATTCGCGAAGAAGTATTTAAGTTAAGTGCTAAGAAAGAGTGACCTCGATTAATAGGGGTTGCTCTTTTTTGTCAATAAATTGGCTAAAGGTCAGTGAAAGTTCTAGCCAATTAAAGTAAATCGGCTAAA
>NZ_AZFI01000146.1 GCF_001435755.1 Ligilactobacillus acidipiscis DSM 15836
CCTAGTTACTGCCCATGCCGGGCGCACCCAAAATACTAACAAACTCTGGTTAGTGCAAGCACGGCCAGAAACAGTCTGGTCCCAGAAAAACAAAAATAAGAAAAACAGCAGCTCAACGGGAGATGAGAACGTGGGTAACGTAACAGATGCTAAAGTCTTAGTACGGGGGTTGGCAGCCAGTCCTGGCGTAGCTAGCGGCAAAGTGCATGTTATCGCTGACCCCAAAAATATCGACGAATTCAAGGAAGGCGAAGTTTTAGTCACAACAATGACTTCTCCTGACTGGGTCCCAGCTATGAAAAAAGCTAAGGCGATCATTACTAATAATGGTGGGATGACTTGCCATGCGGCTATCGTTTCACGTGAAATGCAGATCCCATGTATTGTAGGAACGACAAGCCGTGGAGCAGCTGCAATGGATGTTTTGCACACCGGTGATACCATCACGGTCGATGCCAAAAACGGGATCGTCTACGATGGCAACGTGGAATCGATCGTTGCTCCTGCCAAAAAAGCAATTCAACCTGGAGAGATTGCTGGTAATGCCGAGTACTTTGCACCTACGGCAACTCAAGTCATGATGAATCTGGGCGACCCTGACCTGGCAGACAAATACTCTAAGCTACCTGCCGATGGGATCGGCCTGATGCGTGAAGAGTTTATTTGGACAAGTTATATTCATGAGCATCCCCTTTACTTGATCGACCAAGGTCATCCCGAGAAAGTCGTAAATATGCTGGCTGAAGGGATCAGTAAAGTAGCCCGAGCAATGGCACCCCGCCCGGTCGTTTTGCGGTTTTCAGATTTCAAGTCCAGCGAATATCGGAACTTAAAAGGTGGCGACAAATACGAGCCGCATGAATCAGCCGATCTTCTAGGCTGGCGAGGAGCTTCACGTTACTATGATCCTAAATATATTAACGCTTTCAAGCTCGAATTAAAAGCCGTCAAGAAAGTTAGAAATGAATTTGGCTTGAAGAACCTTAACGTAATGATACCGTTCATTAGAACCGTTCCCGAAGCAAAAAAGGTCACAGATATCATGACCGCTGCCGGTTTAGTTCGTAGTCCAGATTTCAAAGTTTATATGATGGCCGAGATCCCATCCAACATTATTTTAGCTGACCAATTCAATCAGTTTATCGATGGCTATTCAATCGGCTCCAACGACCTGACGATGTTGCTGCTGGGCTGTGATCGGAATAATGACACTGTGGCTGAATTGTTTGACGAAAGAAATCTCGCTGTCAAACGCGCCATCACTCATTTGATCAAAATGGCTCACAAAGACGGCAAGACAGTGTCGATTTGTGGTCAAACTCCGTCCGAATACCCTGACTTTACTGAATTTCTGGTACAACAAGGTATTGATTATGTTTCAGTCAATCCAGACATGGTCAAAGAAACGAAGCACAACATCGCTCACTTTGAACAACGGATCATCTTGGACAATGCCACTGGTAGAGGGCGGCAAGATCCAACTAACTATGAATGGTAACAAATGATCCTTCCTCATAAAAAGCTCCTTCTTAATTCGGCAACTGTCGAACTGAGAAGGAGCTTTTTACTATGCACAATGTAAATTTTTCACCTCTAACCATCGCCTCAAAGACTTACTTTGTTTTGTCTATTCAACAACCAGGTCACCCAAAACTAGAGTTCCAACTGCAACAGCAGATCTCTTTGTGCATCATCACCTAGCTGAAAGACATGCGCACCAATTTGCTTAAAACCTTGTTTATTATAAAATTTCAAGGCAGCATAGTTACGTTCCCAAACTCCCAGCCACACTTTTGCTTTTTTCTGTTCTCTTGCGCAACTTAGCGCTTGTTGAAATAACTTTGAACCGAATCCTTGCCTTTTGAAATCCTTCTGTACGTAGATCCGTTCAATTTCTAAGCTGTCATTACCCATTTTTTCGGTTTGCGCGTCCGCCAGATTGACCTTTAGATAACCAACCACATTTCCATCTTTCCAAGCAAAGAAAAAGATAGAATTCGGATTTGCTAGCTGCGCTAAGAGAGTTTCCGTGCCGTAGGTCTGATCCAAATATAACTCCATGTCGGAATCTGTGTTGTCAGCGCCAAAAGTATCTGCAAACGTTTGCCGGCTAATTTTTTGTAATTCTTTGATTTGGTCATTTGTCACTTTTTTTAACTCTATCATTTCTCGAGCCACCCGCTTTTATCCTAATATTTTATAAATCATTTTGAGATTAACACACCCATTTTTTCTCTGGATCGGTAGGCCCCCCCTACTCTTCCTTGGAATAATCAGTTGAGATTGCTAAATCGCTTAACTGTGCAAACTTTCGGGCCAGTCCGGCAAATTTTTTCTGTGCTCGTGTCACAGACATTTCTCCCAAAGGTAAATGTAAGGGTAAATGTTCGGTATTGGAAATAACCTGTTCATAAATGACTTGCGCGGCTGCTTGCGGGTTTCCCGCTTCATTGCCAGCTGAGTCAGAATAATTTTGAATGGCAGCATTAGTCACCTGATAATCATCAAGAAAAGCCGTTTCTTTTTTCTGTGATGAACGACCAGCCCAGTCCGTCCTAAATGAACTAGGTTCCACTAACATGACTTTAATATTATCTTCTTGAACTTCCTGTGCTAAAGACTCGAACACACCTTCCAGGGCAAACTTAGTCCCGCTATAAAAACTTAATGCAGCTTCCCCGATCAAACCAGCATCAGAAGAGATCCCAATGATCACACCGCTTTTTTGCTGGCGCATAACAGGCAGGACAGCTTGTGTCAGATGGACTGAGCCCCAAAAATTAACATCAAACATGTATTGGACTGTTGCTTCATCGGCTTCCTCAAATGTCGAAAAGTAGCCCAAACCTGCGTTATTATCCAAGACATCGATCCTGCCAAATTTAGAAAGAGTAGTTTGAATTACTTCCTTGATCTGTTGTGAATCAGTCACATCCAACTCTAACTTGAGGATCTGACCGTGATCATACTGATCTAAATAAGCTAACTTATCAGTATTTCGGGCTGTCGCGACTAAATTCACATCCGTTTTTTGCGCCAATAAAGTCGCCAATTCTTGTCCAAATCCAGTAGATGTCCCCGTAATCAACCATGTTTGTGCCATTTATATTCTCCTCGTCTTTCTTAATATCAATTATTTGTTCAAGTATCGCTGCTTGAATAGGTTTGTTTTCAAATTAAATTGCTCCAATATTTTATGTAAAAACCACCGAATACCAAAAACGCAAGTATCACAGAATTTATGACCACTTTTTTCACAAGGATTTACTCTACTACCAAAGTTTATTCATTCAAGTAGGGATAGTAAAGGGCATACTGATAGTCGTCGACCCATCTGCCGTTTAAAAAAAACTCTTTTTTATAATGACCTTCTTGTTGAAAACCAAAATGTTCATAAAATCCAATGGCATTAGGATTCGTTCCCAGTACTCGTAAACTGATTTTTACGATTTTTTCGGCTTGAGCATTTACCAACAGATGCTGTAAAAGTTTTTTACCAACACCCAAGCCTTGTGCTGCTTGATCCACAGCAACTTCAAAATTCCACTGCTTACCATGCATTTCTATGGGTAAAACATATGAATAGTCCAAAAAGCCCAGAATTTTACCTTGGGGGGCAACTGCAACAAGGGTCGAAACTTTCAATAAACGATGCACGAATTCATCATAGTCAGCAGGGAAAACACGATTGGGATCCTCATTTATGGTCATTACTTTTGTGTCTATGTCCAAGCTGGGTAGATCTTCTTGTCTTACAGAACGGATCACGATTTTTGGCATGTAAATTTCCCCCTTCTTTTGGACAAAGAATTTTAGCAAGTATTTACAAACAATTCTCCACAGTTACTGTTTAATTGCAAATACTTAGTGTTCTGAAAAAACACGTAAATAATCTTTTATTTTTCTTTCAAATCATTTAAAATCAGGCTGATTATTTCCGCTTGATTTAAATTTTCAGTCAGCACCCGTTCGTTGTTAACGTGCAAATAATCTTTTTTTAACCACCATTTTTTCAATAGCTCAGTATCAAATCGCCTTTCCTTGTTACGCTCATTGTTACGTCTTAGCGTCTCAGAAAAAGGGATATCTAGGTAATAAGCCAGTACATTGTTCTCAAAAAAAGAGCATAATTTGAAAAACATTTTTTGATACTTTTCCGCGCCTAAAATCCCCTCCAAGATCACATAATCATATCGGTCCTTGCCAAATTCACAGATTTTTTCTATCAACTCAATACTTGGATTTCCAGGATGATCTTTCACATTTAAAATCTCTAATCTAACGGTATCTTGAGAAACCAGCATCGTGTTTTTCTCTGCTAAAGAGCAGCGTAATTTGTTTGCGATCGTGGTTTTACCACTGCCTGAATTTCCACGTAAAATAATTAGTTTTGTCACAATATTCACAACTCCTCGCACTTCTGGGAAAGATTTTTACACTAGACAGACGATTTATGTTTTAACATCAAAACCAACTTTTTATATACTTGGATCGCTGCCAAAATATCTTGGCCTCCACTTGAGACAAAACTTTTGTGTTGTTAGATCTCTAACACATTCATCATGCTTTGCACCATTAATGTACCATAACCTTGATCTCGACATTCGTTAATAATTACTAAGCCAAAAAATAATAATCTTGCCTATTATCAATAGTACAATAGCCGCTCTCTTGCTCATCACGCTTAAGTACAAAAATTAAAGTGGATAGCTTTCTTGAATTTTCTACGATATAAGTTTCACTTTCTATAGCAGATGTGTAGTTAATACTGCAACATCGCTTGGCAAAACTCTTTTCTTCAATTTAATAATCACTACAAAAAAGTTTTTCCAGATGTTGTTCCCCACTAGCTTTATCTTATATTATTCTAGCAAGCTGGCCGGTTAAAAAGTCAACTTTTTTTGCTAATCGGGTAGGAGATAGTTCACACTATCG
>NZ_AZFI01000147.1 GCF_001435755.1 Ligilactobacillus acidipiscis DSM 15836
GTGTTGCACTTCAATTTTAAATCGGGGCATTTTTACCGGCCCATTTCTTTTTAAAAAAAAATAACTATGGTAAAATATTTATGAGTCAGTTTAAGGGGGTGTGATCTATGAGCAAAAAAAGTGATCAACATACAAAAAAACCTTGGGAAAGTACCTTTGAAGAGGAAAAAGACAGCAGCGGTAATTATTCACGGTCGGTAACACGGCGTAATAATAAAAGTAATACTGTTTTGACTAGTTCTTTGTTGGTTATTTTTTTGATTATCATTATTGGAACTATCGCACTTTATTTCATTTCACAAAAAACTTCGTCTAATAAAACTTTAAATAGTGATGATCAAGTTGAGGTAATTTCTTCATCAAAGAAAAAAACAAAAACTGCAAAAAAGAAAACAAATAAAAAGACTGTAGCTGAAAAGGGTTCAAAAACTTTAGCCCAATCCAGCAGTGTTAAAGAAAATGCCCCGGCTGAATCTTCTGCAGCTCAAGAGACTTCTTCAGCAATCTCTGAGTCTGCTGAACAACAGTCTTCTGATTCGGAGGCTCAAAGCAGCAGTTCGGCGCAATCATCTGAAGATGGTTCATATGTGACCGTTGATGCAGGTCAAGGCTTGTACCGTGTTGCAGCAAATAATGGTCTTTCAGTTAACGAATTGATCCAACTTAATCCGGGGTTGACTTCGGGTTCCACGATCAATCCGGGACAACGGATTCGAATCAAGTAATATAAGTGAGAGGTCGTTTTCAATGAACCGGCCTCTATTTATTTGTTTAGATTTATATTTTTAATATGCTAACGGATTTTATAATTTAAAAACTAATTATCACTACAATTCAAGTTCATTGGCAATTCATAATACATAATTAGTTTGAAAAGTGCGGAGGAGAATAATGTCAACAAAGATGCAGATTGCAATTGATGGGCCTGCTTCGGCAGGAAAAAGTACCGTTGCTAAACTCGTAGCAAAAAAATTAGATTATATTTATTGTGATACAGGTGCAATGTATCGTGCTGTTACGTATGCTGCTTTAAAGCAAGGAGTACAATTAGATGATGATGTCGCTTTAAAAAAAATGCTGACACAGTTTGATCTAAAGTTTATTCCTGCCGATCCGGAACAATTAGTAATTGTCAACGGAGAAGACATAACGAAACAGATCCGTTTTCCAGAAATAACCAATCAAGTTTCCTTGGTTTCAGCACAGCCTAGTGTCCGAGAAAAAATGACGAAGCGGCAACAAGAAATTGCTTCAGCAGGTGCCATCGTCATGGACGGAAGAGATATTGGAACAACAGTCTTGCCTCAAGCTGAAGTTAAAATCTTTTTAGTGGCCAGTGTTCATGAACGGGCAGTGCGTCGTTACAAGGAAAATATCTCTAAGGGTATAGAAACTTCTATGCAAACCTTAGAGGACGAAATAAAAGCACGTGATTATAAAGACTCACATCGTGAAATATCACCATTGACTCAAGCAAGTGATGCTATTTTATTGGATACGACGTCCTTGAATATCACACAAGTCGTGGAAAAAATACTTAAATTTATCCATGAGAAGGAAAAAAATAAAATTAACTGGAAATTTTAAGTAAAATCAGTTAAGATGTATCTTAGAGTTAGTCGTTAAGGAGGACTTAGTCCATGAGTGAATCAGAAAACAAGGATTTATTAGAAGCTTTAAACAGTGTAAAGCCTGTTAAGATCGGTGGTGTCGTTAAAGGTGAAGTTTTGGCATTAGACGATTCAAAACAAGTTATTGTCGGTATTGAGGGCACAGGTGTTGAAGGTGTTGTGCCTGCGCGTGAATTGAGTATCAAAGAAGAAATCAAAGATAAAGTTAAAGTTGGTGACAACCTTGACTTGGTCGTAATCTCAAAAATTGGCTCTGATAAAGAAGGCGGCAGTTTCTTGTTGTCCCAACGTAGACTTGAAGCACGTAAGGTTTGGGATGAAATTGAACAAAAATTTGAATCTGGTGAAAATATCACTGCTCCTGTCACACAAGTTGTTAAAGGTGGCTTAGTTGTTGATGCAGGTGTTCGTGGCTTTATTCCGGCATCCATGGTGTCTGATCACTTCGTGGAAGATTTAAGTCAATTTAAGGGACAAGAACTTGAGCTTAAGATCGTTGAAATTGAACCTAGCGAAAATCGTTTGATTCTTTCTCATAAAGAAATTGCACGTGCACAACGTGAAGCAAAACGTCAAGAAATCATGAGTAAATTAGCTGCTGGTGACGTTGTTGAAGGTAAAGTTGCTCGTTTGACAAACTTCGGTGCTTTCGTTGACTTAGGTGGTGTTGATGGTTTGGTTCATGTTTCGGAAATTTCTTACGAACGTGTTGGTAAACCATCTGATGTGCTTAAAGTTGGCCAGGATGTCAAAGTTAAAGTTCTTTCTGTCGATTCAGACAGAGATCGGATCTCATTGTCTATCAAGCAGACATTGCCACAGCCATGGGATAATATCAATGAAAAAGTTGCTGAAGGCGACATCATTGAAGGTACAGTTAAGCGTTTAACAAGCTTCGGTGCATTTGTTGAAGTATTTCCTGGTGTTGAAGGTTTAGTTCACATTTCACAAATTTCACACAAGCATATTGCTACACCAAATGAAGTTTTGACTTCTGGTGAAACTGTTAAGGCTAAAGTTCTGAGTGTTGATGGTGAAAATCATCGTTTGGCATTGTCTATCAAAGCTTTGCAAGATAAGCCAGTTGCTGAACCTAAAGAAGAAAAGCATCACTCACAAAAGAATGATTCCAACAATTTTCCTGATGAAGAAACAGGATTCACATTAGGAGATATTATTGGTGACGATTTAAAGAAATAAATCAAATCTAAATCGATAATCGAAACCAGTCCTCGTATTTTGTTCTTGGACTGGTTTTTTAATTGTTAGTTTTGAAAAAAATAATTTAAGAAAGAGGTGGATGATCATGGCTAATCCAGTGGTTGCTTTTGTTGGTCGCCCTAACGTAGGTAAGTCAACTATTTTTAATCGTATAGCCGGAGAACGTATTTCGATAGTTGAGGACACTCCCGGCGTCACTAGGGACCGAATTTATGCCCATAGTGAATGGCTCGGCCAAAACTTTGATATTATTGATACCGGTGGTATCGAAATCAGCAATGAACCTTTGATAACACAGATCACAGAACAAGCAAAAATCGCTATCGACGAAGCTGATGTTATAGTTGCAATCGTTAGCGTACAAGAAGGTGTTACCGATGCAGATGAAGAGGTTGCTCAGATCCTCTATCAATCGGACAAGCCTGTAATTTTAGCTGTAAATAAGGTTGACAATCCCGAAGCAAGGTCACAGATCTATGACTTTTATTCATTGGGACTAGGAGATCCGATCCCTGTTTCTGGGACACATGGTATCGGGACTGGTGACCTATTGGATAAGATCTGTGCATCGTTTCCGGCTAAAACTGAAAATGATGAAGATTCGACCATTAAATTCAGTTTTATTGGGCGCCCTAATGTTGGTAAATCATCATTAGTTAATTCTATTTTAGGTGAAAATAGAGTCATTGTATCTGGAATTGAGGGAACGACTCGTGATGCCATTGATACTAAGTTTTCAACTGAAAATGGGACAGAATATACGATGATCGATACAGCAGGAATCCGTAAACGCGGCAAAGTTTACGAAAACACTGAAAAGTATTCAGTCTTGCGCGCTATGCGTGCTATTGATAGAAGTGATGTAGTTTGTGTTGTTTTAAACGCTGAAGAAGGCATCCGTGAACAAGATAAGCATGTGGCCGGCTACGCGCACGAAGCTGGACGTGGCGTTATTATTGTCGTTAATAAATGGGACACTTTGAAAAAAGGTAATCATTCCATGCAGCAATTTGAAGCGGCGGTAAGAGCAGAATTTCAATATTTGAGTTATGCACCGCTGGTTTTTGTTTCTGCAAAGACACATCAACGACTAAATACTTTACCACAGCTGGTTCAACGAGTTTATAACAATCATAAGCAAAGAGTTTCATCTTCTGTCTTAAATGATGTCTTGATGGATGCAATGGCTCATAATCCAACGCCAACAGAAAATGGCAAACGGCTACGGGTTTATTATGGTACACAGGTTGCGGTACAACCACCAACCTTTGTGCTGTTTGTCAATGATCCAGAATTGATGCACTTCTCATATGAGCGCTTTTTAGAAAATCAAATTCGAGATGCTTTTGATTTTACTGGAACTCCCATCAGAATAATCGAAAGACGTAGAAAATAGGCAAAGTAAGGCTTTTCATTAGAATATTTTAATATATGTCTCTTTTTGCCAAAAAAAATGCAAAATAAAACTAAAAACCTTGTTATATTAGGCTTTATGTGCTATCTTATTATTTGAGCAATGATTTTGTTAGTCATTGTTTCATGTTTTTGGTGAATAGCCAATTACTTAGAATAGATATAAAAATCTTTTATATCTGAGATCTAGTTCAGGAGGTGAAACACATGGCAAACAAAGCACAATTGATCGAAACTGTTGCAGAAAAAACAGGTTTGACAAAGAAGGACGCAACTGTTGCAGTTGACGCTGTTTTCGGTTCAATTCAAGACTTCTTGAAGGACGGCGAAAAAGTTCAACTTATTGGTTTTGGTAACTTCGAAGTACGCGAACGCGCTGCTCGTAAAGGCCGGAACCCACAAACAGGTGCAGAAATTCAAATTCCTGCAAGCAAAGTCCCTGCATTTAAGCCAGGCAAAGCTCTGAAGGATGTTGTTAAATAAGGACAACTGCATTGAACGGATCAGGTAAGAATTTTCTTATCCTGGTCCTTTTTAATTAGGGACTGTCTGAAAACTTAAAATTCAGGTACAATCTGAGGAAAAACGAATCGAGGCATTCCG
>NZ_AZFI01000148.1 GCF_001435755.1 Ligilactobacillus acidipiscis DSM 15836
GTTTTAGCCAATTAGTCAAAATCGGCTAGAAATATGGGAAAGTCTTAGCCAATTTGACAAAACTGGCTAAAAGTATCGCAGAAATATAGCTGGTTTAAAGTTCTTCAGTTGGTTATTCTGATATTAAAAACTGCACCATAACGTGAGCTTTTATTTCACGTTATGGTGCAGCGTTCTTTTTAAGATTTAATTTTAATTTAGTTATTCTGATTTGGTGTCAGCTGGCGAAAACCCGGCAATGAAATCATGACTAAGAAGCTGATAATGTATAGAGCGGATAAGAAGCTCATGGTAACAGCTAAGTTAAAGTGATCCATCAAAAGCCCGATGGCAACTGATGAGAAACCGCCAATTGCGCGCCCGACATTCATGATCAGATTATTCGCGGTGGAACGGATCTCTGTGGGATACAAACGACTGATCACAGCACCGTAACCGCCGAACATTCCGTTTGAAAAGAAGCCAATGATCGCACCGATGAGCAGCATTGATGCGTTTGTTTTGGCAAAGAGGATGGCAAACATCACGGATGCCGATCCCAATAAGAAAATTGCAAATGAAACACGCGGTCCTAATTTATCCATCAACTGTCCAAAAACTACCATGCCTAAACTCATGCCTAAAATCGTGGAAACCATCCATAATGATGAACCAGATACAGACAAACCTTGTTGTTTTTGCACGATGACTGGCAGCCAGTTCATTAAGCCGAAATAACCGGCGATCTGTACGATAGTCATGACCATTAAACCTAAAGTTTGAACGGCTTTGTGGGGCGTATCAAATAATTGCTTGAAAGATGGTTTATTATGTGTGGCTTTTTCCTGCTTTTGTGCCGCGATGAAATCAGGTGTTTCAGTGACGTGGCGACGAATAAAGTAAGTCAAGATTACTGGGATGATCCCTAATAAGAATAAAGCGTTCCAGCCAAAATGCGGAATGATCAAAGCTGCCATGATAGCGGCAAAAATTGCTCCGACTTGACCGCCAATTGCGGCTATCGAAGACATCCGGCCGATTTGGTCAGAGCGAAAGTTTTCTGCCAGTAAAGCAATTCCGACCCCATACTCACCGCCTGCACCGATCCCGGCTAAAAAGCGCATCAAGTAGATCATTGGCAGCGAATGGGCAAAAAACATTGACCCTGTTGCCAAGGCAAAAATAAAAATCGTGTAAGAAAATGTCCTCACACGACCATACCGGTCACCGATAATGCCAAATAAGGCCCCACCGACCAACATTCCAATGTTAGTCAATGATCCGATCAAACCAGCTTGGCCGCTTGAGATACCTAGCTCTGCAATAATAGAAGCCAGCGAAAATGACAAAAACATAATATCCATGTTTTCAAGGGTAAAACCCGCTGCGGTTGAAGCAGTGACCCATTTTTGCTGCTTAGTAAAGCTGCCCTTTGCTGTTGTTTCGACAGTACGATGCACTTGTTCCATATTCAATTCCTCCAAATGGCGCTCTCTGACGCCGGTTATTTGCTCTTAAACATTCTGGCATAGATAATCAGAAAAAACAAGTGGAAAAATTAATAAAGTTTAATAATTACGGTGTCAAGATAGCTGTCTTGTTGTAGAATGGGGGTGTTACTTGAAAATTGGAGGAAATAAACATGAAGTCAATCCGCCACATGGAAAATGTGCAGCGGCTCGTAGTGAAAATTGGGACTAGTTCCTTGATCCACCCTAATGGTAAGATCAATTTACAAGCGATCGACCAGTTGAGTTATACACTAACGGGCTTGGTCAATGAAGGTAAACAAGTGATTTTAGTTTCGTCCGGCGCAATCGGCGTTGGCATGGGACAATTGGGCCTCACTAAGCGACCCAGAGAAATTCAGGCACAACAGGCACTGGCTTCGATCGGTCAGAGTGAATTAATGACTGTCTATCAACAGCGTTTTGCAGTTTACGGGCAGAAAATCAGCCAAATTTTATTGACTCACGATGTTTTAGACTTTCCTGAAAGTCGCGAACATGTTCATCACACGATGGAGCAATTGCTGGAGTGGGGCGTGATCCCTGTCGTCAATGAAAACGATACGGTTGCGGTCGACGAATTAGATCACCGTACCAGGTTTGGCGATAATGATCAGCTCTCCGCAATCGTTGCGACACGATCGAACGCTGATCTATTAGTGATGCTTTCGGATATTGACGGTTTTTATACTAAGAACCCGCACAAGTTTGCCGATGCGAAATTGATCGATGTTTTGCATGAGATCACCGAAGATTCAGTCCGTCGAGCCGGCGGAGCAGGGACTGAACTAGGAACTGGCGGCATGGTAACTAAACTCAAAGCGGCTCAAAGTATATTAGCTAATAATAAAATGATGGTCTTGGCAAATGGTGCTAACCCGTCGATCATTTTTAAGATCATGAATAATGAACCGATCGGGACACTCTTTGTTAGCGCGCAAAAAGATGAAGATAAAGAGGTAATTTAAATGACAGAATTACTGGCAGAGATGGGTGCTAAAGCACGACAAGCTTCGCTTACTTTGGCGCAGTTGACGACCACTCAAAAAAATGAAGTACTAGAGCAGATCGCTCTTGCATTAGAAAAAAACACGACAGAGATCATTAAAGCTAATCAATATGACGTTGAACATGCTACCGGTTTGGCATCTAAATTCGTTGATCGTTTGACTTTAGATCAAGGTCGGATCTTAGCGATGGCTGAAGGAGTGCGCCAAGTTGCGAGCTTGCCGGACCCAATTGGCAATATCGAACGCGGCTGGACCACTAAAGCAGGCTTACAGATCAGTCAGCGTCGTGTTCCGCTGGGAGTGATCGGGATGATTTTTGAAGCACGGCCTAATGTGACGGTCGATTCCGCAGCTTTGTGTTTTAAATCAGGGAATGCAGTGATTTTGCGTGGAGGTAAAGAGGCACTGCAGACTAATATCAAATTAGCTCAGGTTATTCGCAATGTTTTACAAGAACAAGGATTACCACTCGACGCAGTTCAAATCATTCAAGAAACTTCTCATGATTTAGCGCAGAAATTTATGCAGTTGACGGATTACCTGGATGTTTTGATCCCACGAGGCTCGGCCGGTTTGATTCAAACGGTGGTCAAGAATGCTTCGGTCCCGGTGATCGAAACAGGCGCCGGAAACTGTCATATTTATGTGGATGAAACAGCTGATCTGCAAATGGCCTGCGACATTGTGGTTAATGCTAAGACCCAGCGCCCCTCTGTTTGCAATGCGGCTGAAAAATTAGTCGTTTCAAGTCAGATCGCTTTTCAATTTTTGCCGCTTGTTGCGCGTGCTTTGCATAAATATAATGTTGAACTGCGCGGTGATAAGCGAGCTTGTGAGATTCTTGGCGCTCAGGCAGTTCCAGCAACAAAAGCAGATTGGGATATTGAATATAACGATTATGTTATGGCGATCAAAGTTGTTGATTCCTTGGACGAAGCGATCGCGCATATCAATCAGCATAACACGAAACATTCCGAAGCGATCATTACCAAAGACTATCAGCATAGTCGTGATTTTACCGACCGGATCGATGCTGCTTGTGTTTACGTTAATGCATCAACGAGATTTACTGATGGGTTTGAGTTTGGATTTGGTGCGGAGATCGGCATTTCAACGCAAAAACTTCATGCTCGCGGTCCGATGGGCTTAAATGAACTGACAACGACTAAATACGTGATCTTAGGCGATGGCCAGATCAGAAAGTAAATAACGAGAGTAAAAAAATGGCAGTTACTATAATTACTTAGTGTGAGCATCACAGGTAATTATAGTAACTGCCATCTTTATGTTTATTCGTCCAATTTTTTGACAGTTTTGTTATATTCACGCACGATATCAAAATCACTGTCTTTAGCAGAAGTGTAGCCTTCATGACCGTAGACATCTGCAACGATCGCGTGGCCTTTTTTAGTTTGTGCGACTTTTTTAAAGGCCTGTGAGATTCTTTTCTGCCATTTGGCATTCATATCACCGCGCACCGTGATGGTGTCATTAGGGATCTTAGCGCTGGTATAGATTGGTACTACTTCGTTCATGATGTTAGGTACGTCACTTTTTACTAGATTACGTGCTCCTTGCCACACAAATGCTGCATCGGTATTTTTATTGTAGACGGAAAGGACCCCTTGATCATGACCTTTGATCTGAGCAGTGGTAATGTTGTTTTTGTTAATATCGATCCCGTTTTTATACATTCCGACGGCTGGAAAGATCCAGCCAGAAGTAGAAGTGGTATCCTGAACAGCAATTTTCTTATCTTTCAGATCAGCTAATTTTTTGATGCCGCTATCTTTGCGTACCAAAATTTGTGAACGATAAAAGTCCACTAGTTTTTTGCTGTTATGATCGTCGGCACCTGTGACATCGTATCGTTGGGCTAAAAGTAAGACTTTAGACTGATAATGCTGGTGTGCCAAGACATAGGCATCAGGCGGTAAGAAACCAACGTCGACTTTTTTTGAGCCCATCGCTTCTACGATCGTATTATAGTCTGTTGAAACGCTGACTTTGACCGGGATGTGCAGTTCTTTTTCCAAAAGCTTTTCTAATGGCTTAGCTTTGGCTTCGATCGTCGTGGCATTTTGTGAAGGCACAAATTGAACTGTCAGTTCTTTGGGTGCGTATGTTGTGGTTTTCTTGGCAGCTGTGGTACCGCAACCGCCTAAAATTATAAGTACAAAAAGTGCGATAATTGACAGGATAAATTTTTTACTTGATTTCATCATGATCTCCTAGATCCAAAAGGATCAATTTATTTAATAAAAGTATAGTTTACTTTTAAAACTATAAACCGATTTCACAAAAAGTCAAGCAAATTTTGCAAAATAAAAACTGACCAACAACCTGAATTATTCATACTTTTCCCTTAAG
>NZ_AZFI01000149.1 GCF_001435755.1 Ligilactobacillus acidipiscis DSM 15836
AAAGGAATGGGAAATCTGATCTTGAGGCGAGTTTCGCACTTAGATGCTTTCAGCGTTTATCTCATCCACACTTAGCTACCCAGCGCTGCCTTGGGCAAGACAACTGGTACACCAGCGGTGTGTCCATCCCGGTCCTCTCGTACTAAGGACAGATCCTCGCAAATTTCCTACGCCCGCGACGGATAGGGACCGAACTGTCTCACGACGTTCTGAACCCAGCTCGCGTACCGCTTTAATGGGCGAACAGCCCAACCCTTGGGACCGACTACAGCCCCAGGATGCGATGAGCCGACATCGAGGTGCCAAACCTCCCCGTCGATGTGGACTCTTGGGGGAGATAAGCCTGTTATCCCCAGGGTAGCTTTTATCCGTTGAGCGATGGCCCTTCCATACGGAACCACCGGATCACTAAGCCCGACTTTCGTCCCTGCTCGACTTGTAAGTCTCACAGTCAAGCTCCCTTCTGCCTTTACACTCTGCGAATGATTTCCAACCATTCTGAGGGAACCTTTGGGCGCCTCCGTTACCTTTTGGGAGGCGACCGCCCCAGTCAAACTGCCTACCAGACACTGTCTCCCGCCGGGATCAACCGGCGCGGGTTAGAGTGTTCATACAACGAGGGTAGTATCCCACCACTGCCTCCAACGAGACTAGCGTCCCGTTTTCTACGGCTCCTACCTATCCTGTACAAGTTGCACGAACACCCAATATCAAGCTACAGTAAAGCTCCATGGGGTCTTTCCGTCCTGTCGCGGGTAACCCGCATCTTCACGGGTATTATAATTTCACCGAGTCTCTCGTTGAGACAGTGCCCAGATCGTTACGCCTTTCGTGCGGGTCGGAACTTACCCGACAAGGAATTTCGCTACCTTAGGACCGTTATAGTTACGGCCGCCGTTTACTGGGGCTTCGATTCTGAGCTTCGCTTACGCTAACTCATCCTCTTAACCTTCCAGCACCGGGCAGGCGTCAGCCCCTATACGTCATCTTACGATTTTGCAGAAACCTGTGTTTTTGATAAACAGTCGCCTGGGCCTATTCACTGCGGCTGGTCTGTCGACCAGCACCCCTTCTCCCGAAGTTACGGGGTCATTTTGCCGAGTTCCTTAACGAGAGTTCACTCGCTCACCTGAGGATACTCTCCTCGACTACCTGTGTCGGTTTGCGGTACGGGTGATCAGATCCTCGCTAGAAGCTTTTCTCGGCAGTGTGACATGACTTCCTTCGCTACTTAAATTTCGCTCCCCATCACAGCTCATCTACCACCAAAACAAGCCTTTCACTCGTTTTGCGACTCGCTGCTTGGACGTGCAATTCCAGCTGCACGCTCCGTTAGCCTCCTGCGTCCCTCCATTGCTCAAACAGATCTGATCAGTACAGGAATCTCCACCTGTTGTCCATCGCCTACGCCTTACGGCCTCGGCTTAGGTCCCGACTAACCCTGGGAGGACGAGCCTTCCCCAGGAAACCTTAGTCATACGGTGGGTCAGATTCTCACTGACCTTGCGCTACTCATACCGGCATTCTCACTTCTAAGCGCTCCACCGGTCCTGACGGTCCGGCTTCTTCGCCCTTAGAACGCTCTCCTACCACCCGACCCAAAGGTCGGATCCACAATTTCGGTAATGTGTTTAGCCCCGTTACATTTTCGGCGCAGGATCACTCGACTAGTGAGCTATTACGCACTCTTTGAATGGTGGCTGCTTCTGAGCCAACATCCTAGTTGTCTGTGCGATCCCACATCCTTTTCCACTTAACACATATTTAGGGACCTTAATTGGTGGTCTGGGCTGTTTCCCTTTCGACTACGGATCTTATCACTCGCAGTCTGACTCCCGGAACAAGATCAGTGGCATTCGGAGTTTATCTGAATTCAGTAACCCAAGACGGGCCCCTAGTCCAAACAGTGCTCTACCTCCACGATCCTTAACTTCCGAGGCTAGCCCTAAAGCTATTTCGGAGAGAACCAGCTATCTCCAAGTTCGTTTGGAATTTCACCGCTACCCACACCTCATCCCAGCATTTTTCAACATACACGGGTTCGGTCCTCCGGTGCGTTTTACCGCACTTTCAACCTGGACATGGGTAGGTCACTTGGTTTCGGGTCTACGTCAACGTACTCGTGCGCCCTGTTCAGACTCGCTTTCGCTGCGGCTCCGGTCTTTCCACCTTAACCTGGCACGTTAACGTAACTCGCCGGTTCATTCTACAAAAGGCACGCCATCACCCCTTAACGGGCTCTGACTACTTGTAGGCACATGGTTTCAGGAACTGTTTCACTCCCCTCCCGGGGTGCTTTTCACCTTTCCCTCACGGTACTGGTCCACTATCGGTCACTAGGTAGTATTTAGCCTTGGGAGATGGTCCTCCCGGATTCCGACGGAGTTTCACGTGTTCCGCCGTACTCAGGATCCTGGACTGAGGAAAAACTGTTTCGCCTACGGGGCTGTCACCCTTTCTAGCCGGCCTTCCCAGGCCGTTTGGCTACAGTTTTTCTTGGTAACTCAAATGTCCAGTCCTACAACCCCAAGAAGCAAGCTTCTTGGTTTGGGCTGTTCCCCGTTCGCTCGCCGCTACTGAGGGAATCGAAATTTCTTTATTTTCCTGCAGGTACTTAGATGTTTCAGTTCCCTGCGTCTGTCTTCCACTGGCCTATGTATTCAGCCAGCGATAATAACTCGTTACAGTCATTGGGTTGCCCCATTCGGAGATCTCCGGGTCATTGCTTACTTACAGCTTCCCGAAGCATATCGCAGTTAGTCACGTCCTTCATCGACTCCTAGTGCCAAGGCATCCACCATGCGCCCTTCCTAACTTAACCTCTCATTTATCAAAGATAAATGGGTCATGAGTTTGCGTTTAATACTTTAATAATTGAATTCTTGTTTGAAACTCTTTCAAACGCGGTGTTCTCGGTTTAATAAAATTATTGATCAAGAAATAAATGTTATTCAGTTTTCAAAGAACGGATCCATGATGACTGACGTCATCAATGGAGGTTAGCGGGATCGAACCGCTGACCTCCTGCTTGCAAAGCAGGTGCTCTCCCAGCTGAGCTAAACCCCCATCACAAATGGGCCTAAATGGACTCGAACCATCGACCTCACGCTTATCAGGCGTGCGCTCTAAACCAGCTGAGCTATAGGCCCATAAATTATTGATTTATGGATTGAGAGTAGACCTCTCAAAACTAAACAAAGTTTCATGTAACAAATCGTGTGAGTNTTTGAGAGTAGACCTCTCAAAACCAAACAAAGTTTCATGTAACAAATCGTGTGAGTTTCCGTAATTTTCCTTAGAAAGGAGGTGATCCAGCCGCAGGTTCTCCTACGGCTACCTTGTTACGACTTCACCCCAATCATCTGTCCCACCTTAGACGGCTGGCTCCAAAATGGTTACCGCACCGGCTTTGGGTGTTACAAACTCTCATGGTGTGACGGGCGGTGTGTACAAGGCCCGGGAACGTATTCACCGCGGCATGCTGATCCGCGATTACTAGCGATTCCGACTTCACGTAGGCGAGTTGCAGCCTACGATCCGAACTGAGAACGACTTTCAGAGATTAGCTAAACCTCGCGGTCTCGCGACTCGTTGTATCGTCCATTGTAGCACGTGTGTAGCCCAGGTCATAAGGGGCATGATGACTTGACGTCATCCCCACCTTCCTCCGGTTTGTCACCGGCAGTCTCGCCAGAGTGCCCAACTGAATGCTGGCAACTGACAATAAGGGTTGCGCTCGTTGCGGGACTTAACCCAACATCTCACGACACGAGCTGACGACAGCCATGCACCACCTGTCATTTTGTCCCCGAAGGGAAATTCTGATCTCTCAGATGGTCAAAAGATGTCAAGACCTGGTAAGGTTCTTCGCGTTGCTTCGAATTAAACCACATGCTCCACCGCTTGTGCGGGCCCCCGTCAATTCCTTTGAGTTTCAATCTTGCGATCGTACTCCCCAGGCGGAATGCTTAGTGCGTTAGCTGCGGCACCGAAGGGCGGAAACCCTCCAACACCTAGCATTCATCGTTTACAGCGTGGACTACCAGGGTATCTAATCCTGTTCGCTCCCCACGCTTTCGAACCTCAGCGTCAGTTACAGACCAGAGAGCCGCTTTCGCCACTGGTGTTCTTCCATATATCTACGCATTTCACCGCTACACATGGAGTTCCACTCTCCTCTTCTGCACTCAAGTCTTCCAGTTTCCAATGCACTTCTCCGGTTAAGCCGAAGGCTTTCACATCAGACTTAAAAGACCGCCTGCGTTCCCTTTACGCCCAATAAATCCGGACAACGCTTGCCACCTACGTATTACCGCGGCTGCTGGCACGTAGTTAGCCGTGACTTGCTGGTCAGATACCGTCAGCGCCATAGCAGTTACTCTATCACGTGTTCTTCTCTGACAACAGTATTTTACGATCCGAAGACCTTCTTCATACACGCGGCGTTGCTCCATCAGACTTGCGTCCATTGTGGAAGATTCCCTACTGCTGCCTCCCGTAGGAGTTTGGGCCGTGTCTCAGTCCCAATGTGGCCGATCAACCTCTCAGTTCGGCTACGTATCATCACCTTGGTAAGCCGTTACCTTACCAACTAGTTAATACGCCGCGGGCTCATCCAAAAGCGACAGCTGACGCCGTCTTTGCCCGGCCGACCATGCGGTCAGCCGGTTGATGCGGTATTAGCACCTGTTTCCAAGTGTTATCCCCCACTTTTGGGCAGATTGCCCACGTGTTACTCACCCGTTCGCCACTCGCACTTTAAACGCTGAGTGCAAGCACTCATTGTTAAAAGATTGCGTTCGACTTGCATGTATTAGGC
>NZ_AZFI01000015.1 GCF_001435755.1 Ligilactobacillus acidipiscis DSM 15836
TCTAAATGTTACAAACTAGCACCACACGTACCATCCTATATGTTTTTGTATTCAAAATAGCTCACCCTAAAAGAAGAGTGAGCTATTTTGAATGATTGTATATATAGTGAATGATCGTTTTAAAAAACAAGAACTCAAATCTACAGACTCGAGTTCCTTTTTAAACTATTTTTCAACTTTACTTTGAAAAAAGCTGAAAAAAGCTGTCCTCGATTTCTTCTTCTGAAAAACGCAAGTCTACTGCTCCAAACTTTAATAACATATGCCAAGCATGAATCAAATCATCCGTTTGATGCTTAAAATAAGCATTTAATATTTGCTGGTCCATAATCAAATAAACTGTATTGAATGACTTGCTTGCCCACTTATTTTTAAATTGAGCAAATTGTATTTTATCTAATAAGAATTTATCTAACAAGTTTTGACTGCTTGCTACAATCAAGAACCTGCAGACACTATTACAAAATTTGTCTAAAATTACTTGTGACTTATCAGATTGCACCTCCAAAAAAAGCTCACTAACTGATAATGACAGATCTGTGTACAATGTAGCTTGACGTTCCCGTTCCGAGAAATTTGCCATGTTTATATACGACGGCAACATTGCATGCCGTGCAATAACACTCATTTCATTAACTTTCACAAAAATATCCTTCTTTAGTTGAAATATCTACGATCAGTTTGAATTTCCAACACATCTAAGTTATTCAAATACCAGTCACGGATAAAGTCATAATTAAAAATTATGTCAAACCAAGACAAGTCTTCTTCTTTATCTGTAACATTGATAGCCCATTGAGATTGCCCATTACCAATCAGTTGATCTTCATCACCGAAAGTAACCACCAAATCTGCTTTCAATTCCAAGATAGCTTCTCCATTGTTTCCTGCTTTTAACATGTAACCAGCCTGAGAAGCCACAACAAACAACTTATCCAAAGCTCCATTCGGAAGATCTGTTTTAATGATCGGGTAAACGGCAGAATTAGAAGGATCCAAAATATTAAAGTCTACATCAAATCCATAATCTTCCTTAAAGAAATCTCCTATCCTAATAAGTAATAAGACGAACTTTTTGATAGTTGAGTAAACAAATTTCTCTTGGTAATTAACAACCAAAAGAGATGTGATCGCCGCTGCATTAAATTTTAAAATATGCTTTGAAAAATTCAAATAAAACAGCTTTTCACCAGTTTGCTTTTCAACATAATAAGCTCCACCTTCATTAACAGGATCAATTTGGAAAATAAAATAGCCAGCAGTATTGATTCCTGGAAATTCATGATATAACTCCCGGTTGCGATCACTCGATTGCAAAATCAATTGATCACTACTATGTTGTTGCAATAACCTACTTAAAAAAATTAAATAAAAATCAGCTTGACTGTATTGTTGCGGAAAGACCAAAAATGCAGTGTTCAAACGAAAAGAAATCAATTTTGAAGCAGCATCTAATAATTCATGTGGATCATTAGTGCTGACCATTTGATCAAGTAACTTAGTAAAAGAAATACCGTGTTGCAATCCTTCTTTAAGTTGATCATTATAATTTTGTAAACGGGCTGAAGTGCTGATAACTGCTTTTTGTTTGACTCCTGTACTTGTTCCATCAGGTTGAAAGACAATCGTTTCGTTTTGGCTTTCTTTATTCATCAGCGCTCACCCGCCCTCTAGTAGCAATTAAATTTGCAATATAATCACGATATAAAACATTATTTTGCGCCTCAAAGTTCTCAAAACTGCCAAATTTTGCGATGATACTTTGCTTTTCATAACTCAATAAAGTATCTTCCTTTGACAATTCTAAGATGCGATTTTCATTTTGTCTAATCTGCTGGAAAGCATTATTTGAAGATTCATCAATCTCAGTTAGTTCCGTCAATTTATCGATCAACGCTTGTTTTTCTTCCTTTTGGCGATTAGCTTCCCATGGCATGACTTTTTCTTGGGAGATTTGCTTGATCTGAGAACGCAGCTCTGCTTTTTGATTATCTCGTTCTTCTTGAGAGTCGATCAACTCTTGTAATTTATCATTTTCTAATGAGATTTGTTCGATTTGATCGCTATTTAATCTTTTTTGCTGTGTTTCTAAAGCAAATGTCCGTGCTAATTTTTGATATTCTACCTCGTCAAAATCAAAAGAAACATTTAAAACATCAAGGGCCCCAAATAAGCGACGACCCCACCAGTTTCCAAAATAGAACTGATACTGTCCCTCGCCAATCTCTTCAAAATAAAAAAAGGGATACCTATTACGCAAAAATATAATTAATTTTTGACTTAAAAAGGCACTCAACTGATCATGTAGATCTTCAACTAATGACTCATTCCCCGGATCAGCCGATATGTGTCGAGCTTGTTGAACCTCACGAGCGTATTTTTCAGAATTGATCAATTGATAAACCAAACGATCATCTTGATCTTCAAGAGCTTCATGAAGCGTTTGAAGATAGCGGCTTTTATTGACTACGGCCTGAATAACCGCTGCAGTCGCCTCACCATGATCGGATAAAACAAATTCATTTGTGTTCGCCATGTTAATCTCCCCTAATAAAACGATGCATTTATAATTCATCATTAATCTAATGACTTTATTTTCCCATATAAATTCTTTAAGTTCAACTGTATTGAATCGTTGATATACCCGCGTTTTCTGAACGACAAGTTGAAATAAGCTAAATATTTATATAAAAAAACAAATCAGCCTTAATGTGATTCCTTGTTGGTCGCTTGATAATCCGCCAACTTATTTAATTAAATTTTTTCGTTTTATAATGTGAGCATCATAGCTATGGCCTGCAAAATTAAGCAACGAAAAAAAGATCAAAAATTCAAAACAAACTGTGTTGCTTTTTCGTTTCTGGAAGTATCGCTCAATTTATGTCTTAAAAACTTGATTATTTTTTCTATATCATTAATTTCTTGAGATTCAGGAGCATGTCTGATAGATTGCGCCTTTTCAAAATCATTTTTACCAGCCATTGGAAATTTTGAAGCGATCCTGACCTTTAAACCGACTGAATTAGCTTTCTCCAATAAAAAAATTAAAAAATGATATCTCTCAAAAAGAGACACACTTGTAGGTACTCCTGTTGGTATTTGTGAACGCAATATGATCAATCCATTTAAGGTAGGCTGGTACAATTTTTGAAAAATCTCGTTATAATACATAAATGCATCAAGTCTTTTAAACTGTTGGTTTTGTTTCTTCCTATCATCAAGTAAATGATAATAAGAAAAACTGCTGCCATTACTCAAGAATAATAGCTTGTGTTTGCCAAAGTTAAGCCCTAACCAAGAATCTTCCTGCTTTTGGGGCTTTTCAAAAGGCCAGTTACTATAGATCCTTGCACGGTAAGATTTTCCTAACCGGTAAATAAACATAAAAGTGATCTTATTAAAACAATGATCCCATGGACAATCTATAGGAACCGTTCCTAAAATAGGCAGCATCAATAAATTGTTCAATAACAATGCTTCACCTGATTCCTTCGTAAACAAACAGCACAAGCCAAAATTAGCTATAAAATCAGCTGAAAATCCAAGTTGTTGCGGTTCTTCAGTACATGCCAAAGCTTTACAGTTAAAACGATATTGACACAGTGAACCAATTACTGTGTTCAGTGCTAAACGATTTAAATGATGGTTACTTCTATTAAAAAAACGCTGGGCAATTTCTCTGCTTTTTTTTAATATCACGGTATCTGCATTGGTATTCAATTGACATTTGTCTAACTCACGGATCACATTCCTACTAAGTTCCAAACATTTTTGGATCTGCTTGATCTGTTCTGCTTGCGGATAGATTTTTAAATCACAAAATTCCTTTGCTATTTCCATGTGCTTTTCACTCCTATTTTTTTCTAGCTACACATAAATACGCAAAAAAATTGTGATTTTGATTTTTAATTTGCAAAATAAAAAGCCGTTGCAAAACGACTTGTAGTAATTATTGTGCCAGCTTGTAAGCATACTTTCTTTGTGCATCTTTAACACCAGTTAAAACAAACGAAGCCGGATCATCATCATGTTTGATCAAAACATTATCTGCTATCTCTAAGGAAGAACGATAAATTTCTTCATATTCTTTCACGCTAACTTGCTTGCGTTGCAGCAACATTTCAGAAATTGCCTTATCAGCAGCCAATGCTTTAAATCCAGGTTGTAATTTTCCAGAGAAAAATTCTCCTTGAGCACCTGAACCGTAACTAAACAGGCCAATTCGTTGTCCAGCAACCAGATCCTCACTGTTTTGCAACAACGACAATAAACTTAAATAAAGTGAACCCGTATAAAGATTGCCAACGTTTCGACTATATTCACGTGAAGCCTCAAATTGTGCCTCAAGTTTAGCAGAAAGTTCTGGAGTAGCATTTTCTGTGGCTTTTCTAAGAGCTTTAAGTCCCAATTTTGTATATGGCAAATGAAAAACCAAAGCACTAAAATCCGCTAGCGACAAGTGCGTCCTACTTAAATAATCGTGATAAACTTTCTCAAAAAAATCCAAGTAAATCTGAGAAGAATATTTTCCCTGAACTAGGGCTTCAGAATGGCCTAAAGGTCGCCAAAAATCCATCGCATTTTGTGCTAAATATGACGTTTGCGGTTCAAATTCCAATATGGAAGGATCACCACTCAAAAGTAAAGCAACAGCTCCTCCACCTTGAGTCGATTCACCAGGAGTTTTAATACCATAGCGAGCTATATCAGCGCCGAATACAAGAACTTTTTTCTTAGGATTCAAAGCTAGGTATCCCCTAGCCATGGCAATACCAGCAGTTGCACCATAGCACGCCTGTTTTATTTCAAACGACCTGATGTTTTCTGGTAAATCTAAAAGCTCAGTAACATACATAGATGCGGCCTTAGAATTGTCAATTCCTGATTCCGTACCAAAAATCACTAAACCAATTTCACCTTTATCTTCAGGTGTTAAAATCTGTGCTGCGGCACTACAAGCTAAGGTCACTGGATCTTGAGAAGGTGGAATCACAGCCATTTTACTTTGACCCAACCCTACTAAATACTTACCAGGTTCTTCATTTCTGGCTTTTGCTAATTCTGCCATATCAACATACAAATGAGATGTAGCAAAACCAATCTTATCGATTCCTATTTTCATAAAAGATAACTCCTATTTCATAACATTTATTCTTATCCTCAACATTAGATAATATCACTAATTCATACTTAAAAATAAAAAACACTGATTTTTTAACTGACCTTAATATTATACCTTACTTTCAAAGAACTAGGAAAAATAATAATGCTTAGGCGAGGTTAAGTTATCTGGCGAATTTCAAAAGATGCAAACATTAAAATTCTTGTAGTATAATAAACATGATCAATTAGGAGGTGACTTGTTTGAAAACAATTAAAATGACGGTTTCTGGCCTGGTCCAGGGAGTTGGCTTTAGATACACCGCCAAAATGCTAGCTGACCGGTTGAAAGTAAGTGGGATCATTCGCAATTTAATGAACGGTGATGTCTATATCGAAGCTCAGGCAGAAAAGGAAATACTCGAAAAATTCATAGCGGGGATCAAAGATTCCCCTTCCCCTGCAGCACGTGTTGATCATGTTGAAGTTACTGAAATTCCTCAAAAAAACTATAATGGCTTTGCTGTAGTTTATTAACAACCTTCACCACCATAATAAAAAAGTATGGTGGTTTTTATATGGAAAACTTTTCTTATTTGTTTGATTTAATATAAAAAAAGCTTGGTGTTTATAGAATACATTTTTAGAATATGGTAAGATATCAATTGTGTAATTTACTATGCGAAAGGACTTAGAAATGAATAGAAAAAAAATAACCAAGCTTTTTCCCCTTTTTATGGTCCTAGTTATTTTTCTAAGCGGCTGTGTCCAAAGAACTAAAAGTGGGAAACCATATGGTTGGGTTTATGACAATTTGGCTGTCCCAACTCAGCATTTGTTAATGTGGCTCTCACAACAGCTAGGAAATAATCTAGGTTGGGCAATTATTTTGATCACATTTATTGTCAGGTTAATTTTAATGCCATTGATGATAAATCAATCTCGTAAGTCTACGATCCAGCAAGAAAAAATGGCTTCGATCCAGCCTTACATGACAGACATTCAGAAACGTTCTAAAGAAGCAAAGACTCAAGAAGAACAAATGGAAGCCAATCAAGAAATGATGGCCTTATACAAGGATAATAATATCTCCATGACTGGTGGAATCGGATGTTTACCACTTTTGATCCAGATGCCGATTTTTGCTGCTCTGTATGCTGCCATTCGGTATTCGCCCGAATTATCCAGTTCCTATTTCTTTGGGATCAATTTAGGGAACAGAAGTTTTGCTTTAACTGCTTTAACCTTTATTATTTATGCGGTACAAGGTTATATGTCCTTGATCGGGTTAGAACCTCAACAGAAAAAACAGATGCAATCCATGCTCATAATCAGCCCGATCATGACAGCAGGGATCACTTATATTTCTCCTGCCGGGCTCGGACTTTACTTTTTTGTCGGTGGTATCTTTGCTTGTTTACAGACATTGATCATCTTGTTTATGCGTCCACGGATCAAAAAACAGATCGCAGCGGATCTTAAAGATAATCCTATTAAAGCTCCTGCTAAAAAACCTAGACCTGTTGTTGAACAAGAAACTGTCCAAAAAGAAAAACAACAACAAGAAATGCATAATAAGAACCGTCAGCGTAACGCCGGCAAACAACAACATCATAAATAATGATTTCAAAAAGCGCACTGTCGATGTGAAGTTCACAAAGACAGCACGCTTTTTTTATGATCAAAATTAGTCTAAATTCTTATTTTGCTCTTGTTTGTTAGTTTTATGAACATACAGGGGAATAGAAACTTTGAAAAGTGAACCTTGCCCCTCCGCACTTTCTACAGTTATCTTACCACGGTATCCTTCTAATAAACGTTGGGCGATAGACAAGCCCAAGCCATTTCCTCCTTGATCTCTACTGCGTGCTTTATCGACCCTATAAAAACGTCCAAAGATTTTTTTTACTTCTTCATCAGGAATACCAGCACCAAAATCTTGAACAACTAATTCTGCAAAACAATTTGTTTTGGACAAAGTAACGTAGATTTCTTTTCTTTCTTGAGAATACTTAACAGCGTTATCCATCAAAATAACCATGATTTGCTCTAAATGATTACGATACATTTTAACTTCAGTTTTTTCTTTCAGTTCATTATCTAAACTGAAATGAAAATCAGGGTGGATCATTTCAAAGTTTGAGAAGACCTGTAATGCTACTTCCCGAATATCACTAGTTTCGTTGCCAAACTGAACATTGACTTGTCCCGCACGTGACAAATCCAACATTTCCTGAACTAAGCTTTCCATACGTGTAATTTCCTGCAAAGAAGCATCAATAGATTCAGTTAAAACTTCTGGGTCATCTTTCCCCCAACGATTTAACAAATCCATATGCCCCTTGATAACAGCAACTGGTGTTCTTAATTCATGAGAAACATCCTCAACAAATTGTAATTGTTGTTCAATATAGCCTTGCATTTGATCTAACATATCATTAAATAATTCACTTAATTCTGATAATTCATCCCGTTGCTTTAGTTGGGGCACCCTAACAGTTGCAATTGCTCGTCCTTCGTTTCCTGTGCTAAGCTTGCGCATTGCCTCGTTTAAAGATTCAATAGGTTTTAATAACCAAGAAGATAGGCCCAAACTAAGCAGAGCAATTGCTAACCCAGCAGTAATACCGAATACAATAAAAATTAGAATAAACTTGCTTCTGGCTTGATCATAATCTTTAAGAGTATTTGTGACCTGCGCATATCCGATCACCTGGTTGGTTGAATTCGATCTAACCGCTCGACTAGTAACGAAAATATGATGTGAACCATCACGGATCACAGCATCTTTATTTGAACCGGCCTTTTTGAAATGATATGGAACATTACGCGAAGCAAAAATCAAATCTCCAGATAAGTCATATACACTAACAGCTAAATTCTTACGTGCCAACGAGGTAAACGCCGCGTCCGTATAAGGAGCAGGAGTATTTTGCCCTTTTTCTTCGGTAGGAGCCACATCATAACTTAAGACCTGTTTAACATGCTTAGCGTCTAATTCAGAATCCTGGTTTTCCAACCGTTCGGAAGCAGTAGACAAAGCATTGTAAGAATAAGTTTTTTCTTGTCGTAACAAAATACTTGAAAAGCTTTGAAATAACAAAACAGCAAAAATAGCAAAAATTATTAAAACTCCAAGCCCCATTCCGACCGACCATTTAACTTTTAATGAAACGAAACGTTTGTCGTTTTTAACACCCTGTTCGCCATCTTTGCCAGTTACAATTTGCTCGTCCATTACGACCGCATAACGTAACCAGTTCCACGCACCGTTTGAATGTAACTATCTTCACCTGGTCGATCGATTTTATTGCGCAGATACCTGATATATACATCAACGACATTAGTTTCGATCTGAGATTCATAACCCCAGACCTTTTTTAACAAAACATCGCGAGCCAAAACAACATTTACATTTTCCATCAAGGCCAACAAGAGCTCATATTCACGCTTAGTCAACTCAATGATCTCATCACCACGACGAACAACACGATTTTCTTTTTCGATCGTTAAATCGCGATAACTGACTGTTGTCTGTTTGGAAGAGTTTTGTTCACTTTCTAAGTCAATTCGACGTAATAGTGCTCTTAAACGAGCCAATAATTCTTCAATTGCAAACGGTTTGACGATATAGTCATCTGCTCCATGATCTAATCCCGAAACTCGGTCGATCACTGAATCACGAGCGGTCATCATAATTATCGGCGTATTTTTAACTTGGCGCACTCGACGGCACACTTCCAAGCCGTTTAACTCTGGAAGCATTAAATCTAATAAGATAGCATCCCAGTTTTCTTGTAATGCAGAATCAAGTCCTTCACGCCCATTTTTACAAACTTTAGTTGTATAACCTTCATGTTGTAATTCTAAATCTACAAAGCGTGCAAGATTTTTTTCATCTTCCACAATTAAAATATTACTCATTAAGTCGCACTCTCCTAATCTGGTACTCCAGACTTTATTTTTAAAACTCCAATTGTCTACAAATGCAATTTTAACATTTTATTCCTTAGAATTACATATCTAACAAAGAAGTTCATCATAAATGCCGGCATTCTTTATAAAAACAACGTTCATAAAAAAAGCTAGACGCAAAACCATCGTCTAGCTTTCTTTTTCAATTTTAATTATTCTTCGTGATACCACTCATAATGGAAGATTCCATCCTTGTCATTACGCTCATAGGTGTGTGCACCAAAGTAATCACGTTGAGCCTGAATGATATTAGCTGGCAATACTTCTGCACGATATTGATCATAATATGTGATCGCACTTGTAAAACCAGGTGAAGCAACTCCGGCTTGAACGGCAAGTGAAGCAACGTCACGAACAGCACCCTGATATTTTTCTGCAATATCTTTGAAGTATGGATCAAGCATCAGATTCTTCAGATCAGGTTGATTTTCAAAAGCATCAGTTATTTTTTGTAAGAACTGAGCACGAATAATGCATCCTTCGCGCCAAATCTTAGCCATGTCGCCATATTTTAAGTTCCAATCGTAATTTTCAGAAGCAACACGTAATTGTTCAAATCCCTGCGCATAACTCATAATCTTACTGAAGTACAAAGCCTGACGAATTTTTTCAATATAATCCTTCTTATCCACCTTTGCAGCATCAAATGAGGGACCATGCAAAACTTTGCTTGCAGCAACACGTTCATCCTTCAAAGCAGAAATATAACGAGCATAAACTGATTCAGTGATCAATGACTGAGGAACACCGAGTTCGAGTGCACTCTGAGAACTCCACTTCCCAGTCCCTTTGTTGCCTGCCCGATCTAAAATTTTGTCGACGATAGGTTCACCAGAACCTAAGTCATCCTTACGAGTGAGAATATCTGCAGTGATATCTATCAAATAACTGCTCAATTCTCCCTGTTTCCATTCATTAAAAGTATCAGCAATTTCTTCAGTACTCATTTGCAAAACGTTACGCATTAAATTATAACTTTCTGCGATCAATTCCATATCGCCATACTCAATACCGTTATGAACCATCTTGACATAATGTCCAGCACCATTAGGACCAACGTACGTCACACAAGGTTGACCATCTTTGGCTTTAGCAGCGATCTGTTCAAGGATCGGGCTAACGAGGTCATATGCTTCCTTTTGACCACCAGGCATTAAAGAAGGACCTTCTAAAGCACCTTTTTCACCACCAGAAACTCCCATGCCAATGAAATTAATACCAGAATCCTCTAATTCCTTGTTACGTCTGATTGTATTTTCAAAGAATGTGTTGCCACCATCGATCAAAACATCGCCCTTTTCTAAATAGGGTAATAATTTCTTGATTGTTTCATCCGTCGGTTGTCCGGCTTTTACCATTAAAATGATTCGACGAGGAGTCTGTAACGAAGAAGCAAAATCCTTGAGTGAATATGATGGCACTAAATTTTTATCTGGATGATCTGCAGCGGTTTTTTCAGTTTTAGAAGCAGTTCGGTTAAAAATTGCAACCGAATACCCCCTGCTTTCTATATTTAAAGCCAAGTTTTTACCCATGACGGCCATACCGATTACACCAATTTGTGGTTTATCCATCATTTTAGCCTCCTAAATAGTCTTAAATTTATGTTCCCTTCAAATGATAGCAAAAATGAAAAATTAAATAAAGTATACATGGTCAATATCAAAAATTTTTTTAATTTAACAAATAACTTACACTTCTCAAAAAGAAAACGACCCATTATTTTATGGGTCGTAGTGCATTATGATGCTTTAGCATCCTTTTTTTCGATCCTGGGTTTCTCTTTTCCAAGTACCGTGTTTTTTGTAATAGAAACTTTTTTAATATCCTTATGACTTGGGATATCAAACATTACATCACGCATAGTTGCCTCAATGATCGAACGTAAGCCACGAGCCCCAGTGTTTCTTTCAATTGCGAGATGCGAAATCTCTTTAAGAGCTGCAGGTGCAAAGCTTAATTCAACATTATCAAGTTCTAGTAATTTTTGATACTGTTTCACTAAGGCATTTTTCGGTTCAGTCAAAATGCGTACAAGATCATCTTGATCCAGTTTTTCTAAAGCAGTCAAAATAGGCAGACGTCCGATAAACTCTGGGATTAAACCAAATTTTAGCAGATCTTCTGGGATAATTTGCTGCATCAAACTTTTGCTTTCATCAAAAAGTTGCTTAGAATCTGCACCAAAGCCAATAGTCTTGTCTCCTAAACGATTCTTGACCATCGTTTCAATACCATCAAAGGCACCGCCAACGATAAACAAAATGTTGGTTGTATCAATTTGTATCAACTCTTGCTGTGGGTGCTTTCTCCCCCCCTGAGGCGGTACACTTGCGACAGTTCCTTCTAAGATTTTCAATAAAGCCTGCTGTACACCTTCACCCGAAACGTCGCGTGTAATCGAAACATTTTCACTTTTCTTAGCGATCTTATCAATTTCGTCAATATACACGATCCCATGCTCCGCACGATCAACATCGTAATCAGCGTTTTGCAATAATTTCAGTAAAATGTTTTCAACGTCTTCACCAACATAACCCGCTTCAGTTAATGTTGTTGCATCCGCAATTGCAAATGGAACGTTCAGGATCTTAGCTAAATTTTGTGCTAAAAATGTTTTACCAGAACCAGTTGGCCCGACTAAACAAATATTACTTTTTTGTAATTCAGTTTCGTCATCAGCAGCGTTCAATGACGCATTGACACGCTTATAATGATTGTACACAGCAACAGCTAAAGTTCGCTTAGCTTCTGTTTGTCCGATCACATAATCATCTAACATTTGCACGATTTGTTGCGGTGTTGGAACTTCACCTAAATCATTTTTTACGTCAGATTTAGCTTCTTCATTAATAATAGATTCCGCCAATGCTACACATTCATTACATATATAGACACCTGGGCCTGAAATCATACTCTTAACTTGATTTTCTGATTTTCCACAAAAAGAACAAGTTACTGGTCCATTACCATCCATGTTTTCATACATTAAATATCACCCTTGTTTACTAGTTACGCCCATTCTATCAAATCTGAGTTAAAAAGGCGAATAGTTGGCCTATAGCCAAAATTCATACGACTATAACCAAAAAATCACGGTTGTCCAACATGGATCACCGTGATTTTTTGGTTACTAAACGAAAAATTATTTTTCGTCTTTTTCAGCGTCTTTTTTGTCATCAGGCTTACGAGTTTGTTTTGCAGAATCAGCAATTTCGTCAACAACTTTTCTGATAGCAATGTCATGTTGTAACATATCGTCAGAAAGTGCGGAGCGAACAGCCTTTTCATCTAAACCATACTGATCAGCCAATTCTTTAATTTCTTTAGCAACTTCTTCGTCACTAGCTTTAACGTCTTCTGCTTTAACGATAGCTTCTAAGACGAGATTAGTCTTAACACGTTTTTCGGCGCCTGCTTCAAAACGCTTATGCAGATCATCTTCAGAAGAACCTGTTAGTTGATAATACATGTCAGCAGTAATGCCTTGTTGTTGCATGCTTGACATAAACTGATCCATTTGACGATGAACATCTTCTTCGATCATCGCATCTGGAATTTCACCGATTTTAGCGTTGTCAACTGCATAGCCAATTGCTTCGTCTTCGATAGCACTCTTAGCTTCAGAAACCTTTTTGGACTTCAAATCTTCCTTGATCTTAGCTTTTAATTCTTCTAAAGTATCGACGTCTTCATCAACATCTTTAGCAAATTCGTCGTCAAGTTCAGGAAGTTCTTTTTCTTTAACTTCATGAATCTTTGTAGCAAAGACCGCTTCTTTACCAGCAAGATCAGTTGCTTGGTAATCTTTTGGAAATGTAACTTTAACAGTTACATCGTCACCTGATTTATGACCAACAAGTTGGTCTTCAAAACCAGGGATGAATTGGCCTGAACCAAGTTCTAATGATTGGTTGTCAGCCTTGCCACCATCAAAAGGAACACCATCAACGGAACCTTCATAGTCGATAACAACTGTGTCGCCATCAGCGGCTGGTTCATCTTCCTTCAAGACAAGTTCAGCTTGTTGTTGGCGTTTGTCTTCCAAAGCCTTTTCAACATCAGCTTTTAAGACACGTGTTGGATGAGGAGTAACTTCAAGATCTTTGTATTGACCTAATTCTACTTCTGGTTCAACAGTCACTTTAGCACTTAAAACCCAAGCAGAATCTTTCTCCATTGATTCAACATTAATTTCAGGCTGATCAACTGGCTTAATATCACTTTCTTGAACAGCTTTTGAATATTCTTCAGGCAAGATTGCATTCAATGCATCTTGATATAATGATTCTTCACCATACATTTTATTGAAAATCTGGCGAGGAACCTTTCCCTTACGGAACCCTGGCACATTCAAAGATTTTTTAACACGATTAAAGGCAGTATCTAAACCTTCCTTAATTTTTTCAGGCTGGATATCAAAGGTAAGTTTACCATTGTTTGTGCCTTCTTCTTTTTCCCATTTTGCAGACATTATTTTCCCTCCGAGCAAATAAGTTTGTACAATATGTTAATTGCATACTAAATTAGTGTAACCTACAAAAGCCGAAATGTAAATGTTTCAACGCAAAAAGTAATAATATTAACCACATTTAAAAACAAAAAAAGAGTTCGAGCAATGCCCGAACCCCTTAAAACTGTTTTAGTCGTCAATTTCAGAAACAACACCGGCACCAACAGTATGGCCACCTTCACGAACAGTGAATTTAAGACCTTTTTCAATAGCAACTGGTGAAATCAATTCAACAGTAAATGTTACGTTATCACCAGGCATAACCATCTCAACACCTTCTGGCAATTCAATCACACCAGTAACATCTGTTGTATGGAAGTAGAATTGTGGACGGTAATTTGAGAAGAATGGTGTATGACGTCCGCCTTCTTCTTTAGATAAGACGTAAACTTCACCCTTGAACTTCTTGTGTGTTTGGATCGAACCTGGTTGTGCCAAAACTTGGCCACGGATAACTTGGTCACGGTCAACACCACGTAGCAAAGCACCGATATTGTCGCCAGCTTCACCAACATCAAGTGTCTTACGGAACATTTCAACACCAGTGATAGTTGTCTTGATAACGTCGTCTCTTAAACCAACGATTTCAACTTCATCACCAATTTTAGCTTGGCCACGATCGATACGGCCAGAAGCAACAGTACCACGACCAGTAATCGTAAATACGTCTTCAATAGGCATCAAGAATGGTTTGTCAATTGGACGATCTGGAGTTGGAATATATTCATCAACGATGTCAAGTAATTCTTGAACATGTTTTTGTTCTTCTGGGTCGCCTTGTAATGCTTTAAGAGCTGAACCACGAACAACAGGAATATCGTCACCAGGGAAGTCATATTCGCTCAAAAGATCGCGAACTTCCATTTCAACCAAGTCAAGTAATTCGTCATCGTCAACAAGGTCTGTCTTGTTCAAGAAGACAACGATGTATTCAACACCAACCTGACGAGCAAGCAAGATATGTTCACGTGTCTGTGGCATTGGGCCATCAGTAGCGGCAACTACCAAGATAGCACCGTCCATCTGAGCGGCACCAGTGATCATGTTCTTAACATAATCGGCATGTCCTGGGGCATCAATATGAGCGTAATGACGTTTTTCAGTTTCAAATTCAATATGTGAAGTATTGATTGTGATTCCACGTTCTTGCTCTTCTGGAGCAGCATCGATAGATGCATAATCCTGGAATTCTGCCACACCTTTGTCAGATTCAGATAAAACTTTAGTAATAGCAGCTGTTAAAGTTGATTTACCATGGTCAACGTGTCCGATAGTACCAATGTTAACATGCGGCTTTGTTCTTTCGTAATGTTCTTTTGCCATTAATACGAACCTCCTGTGATTTTACAAAGAAAACCCGCAATAATCTGCCGATAATCCTTTGATTTTAATTATACTACTTCTTCCCTCCAATTCCAAGCATCAAGAGACACTTGCAACCGAAGATATTGAAGAATCCTTGAATTATTATATAGATACAATATCTATTTGTAAACACTAAAAATCGAAAATATTCAAGATTTTTTATCTTTTTTAAATTATTTTGAGCTTGGACCCCATTCGGCAATACTTTTTTCTAACTTTGTCGCGATCTGTGCATAACTTTCGGTAGCTTTTAAAAACTGCTGCTCGTTTAATAAAACGTGATACCAAAGGTCCTGCTTTTGTTCTACTTCTAAAAAATTAGGATAGAGTATCATTAGTTTTAAAGTTATCTCATCTAAAATCTGCTGTGAAAGATTTGTTGGACGCGAAGTATCGCCTAATATCAGCGCAGCATAACTTTGAAAAGCTTCAGTTTGCTCAAGACCCTTAAGCTGTTGTGGAATAAGCCTCATCTTACCGTTCAAAAAAGACTGAAAGTCAAATTCCTCCCGAACGTTTAGTAAACGTAAATCATTTAAAAACGATGTCCGCACTATTGGATGGACATTTTTATCTACTAGTACATCTTTAACTACCACAACAAAATCTTGATACGATAATGCAGCTGCCTTTTTTGCCACAGTCCGCTGTTTAAGCGGCTCCAAAGCTCCCAAATAATGCAGTTGCTTTTTTAACTGCGCAATATCAACCATTCCTTGTTGCTCAAAAAGTTCAAATTCGAAAGATAGTGTCGAATAGAATAACTGACTTTCACTAGCAGTCAAATAAGGCTTTAAGCTTTCAAGTAATTGGTAGACCTTAAGACTTTTTCCAGCAAAAACTGCCACGTGAATATAAAAAACCAGTCGTTCGTCTTCAGCTAAATAACTATTTATATATTCTTGTGCAAATTCCAATGCAACTGAATAATCTTTCAAACCTGCTAAAGCTTGAACTAAGAAAAAATTCCCACGCGCAGACTTTTTAGTCAAGTACAGTTTGGAAAAAAGATCTACTGCAAGTTGGTAATTTTTTTCATGCAGCGCTGTCTCGGCTTGAATTTGCAGTTTTTTTCTGTCATCCTTCATTAATTTCTGTCACCCAAACATTCGTTTACTTGGAAGCTTGCTTTTTCTTTTTATAATGACGGTGTTGATTAACCTCCATGATGATTGGCAATATCACTGGATGGCGATGCGTTTGTTCATAAAGATAGTGGTTTAAGTTTTCCCTGATATCTTGTTTCAGGTGGCTCCAATCAAATTCTTTATTATCTAAATTATTTTGGACTACCTTTTTAACAATCTCGCCACTTTCAGTCATTAAGTCTTTACTTGCTTTAACAAAGACAAAGCCGCGAGAAGTGATTTTAGGCGTATCAATGATCCGATGCTTTTTACGGTCGATCGTGACCACAGCTATAAAGATCCCATCGTCAGAAAGAACCTTTCGATCACGCAGCACAATATTGCCAATATCGCCAACTCCACTGCCGTCGATCATTGTATTACCAGCTTCAATAGACGATGCCATGATCATTTTACCCTTGTCATATTCCAAAAGATCACCGTTTTTTAGCAGAAATATATTCTGTGGCTTGATACCGACTTGCTCGGCAGATTCAGCATGTGCAACCAACAAGCGATATTCACCTTGAATTGGTACAACATATTTAGGCTTGAGTAAGTTGATCAACAACTGTAGATCACGCTTACTTGCATGGCCAGAGGAATTATATTCATCTGAAATAGCCTTTACTTCTGCGCCAGAACGATAAATCATATCACGAGTTTTAGCGACTTTTGTATCCATTGCATGTGATGGCGTTGTCGTGATAAACGCTAAGTCGCCATCAGACAGATTGATGCCCTTATATTTACCAGTTGCCATCCGATACAAGGATTTCAATGGTTCTCCAGCACGACCAGCCTCCAATATGACTAATTGCTCAGGAGCATACTTACTCATATCAGCAGGTTTGATCAATAGATCCTTTTTGGGTAATTGGAGCTTCTTCATCTTCAAGGCAGTATTAATTACTTTCTCGGCATCAAATCCTGTTAGCGTGACCTTACGTTCATTAGCAGCGGCAGCATCCAAAACCTGTTGCCCACGCATTAAATTAGATGCGACACAAGCCACAACTACGCGCCCCTTGTGATATTCGAACGTTTCACTGATCAAATCAGCAATAACATGTTCATCAACAGGTTCAGATGGATTTTCCGCATTGGCTGAATCACTTAATAAAGCAATGACTCCTTCTTTACCGATTTCAGCTAACCTGCCAAAATCAGTCCGATAACTGTCAGTAGCTGTTTGATCGAACTTAAAATCGCCTGTATAAACTATATTTCCTTTATTTGTTTTAATAACTATTCCCAAAGACTCGGGAACTGAATGAGTGGTACTAAAGAATGAAACCGTTGCGTTCTCAAAATCGATTTCAGTATCAGCATTTATTACGTGAAAATCATTAAATTTCTTTGAACTATCCTCATTTTCACATACGATCTTAGCCAATGCGATCGTAAATTCTGAGCCAAAAACAGGAACATTAAATTCACTCAGAAAGTACGGCAAAGCACCAATTGCATCTGCATGACCGTGGCTCAAAAAAACACCCACGATTTTCTCTGAATTCTCGCGCAAGTAATCGAAATCGGGGATCACGGTATCGATCCCAAGCAATTCATTTTCGGGATATTTTAAACCACAATCCAAAATAAAGATTTCATCTTTAATTTCAACGATATACATATTCTTTCCGTTTTCTCTGACACCACCTAGTGCAGAGATCTTTATTTCACTCATTTTTTCACCTCACTTAATTATTCTTGACTTAAAACTTTTTCTAAAAAATCTTGTTGTTCATCATCCAATGGTAAAATCGGCAATCTTGGATCACCTACCAAAATATTTCGCTCGTTCAAGGCAGCTTTCACGGGTGCAGGTGAAGGCAGGCGGAAAAGAGCCGCGACCTTTGGAATTAAAATTCGCATATTCTGGCCTGCTTCACTAACGTTTCCACAGTCGACATCCCGATACATTTGAGCCATTTCATTACCAAATATATGACTCGCTACTGAAATAATACCTGCCCCACCGAGAACCTTGACTGTTAGAGCATCCTCATCTTCACCAGAATAAACCAAAAAACCCTCTGGTGCATTTTGGATCAATACGGCCAGGTCAGCTGCTCCCGTACAATTTTTGACACCGATTATATTGGGATGTTCAGCTAGTTTCAGAACTGTGTCCACACTCATTTTAACACCTGTTCTCCCTGGAATATTATAAATCACGATCGGGATCTTACTTGCATCAGCGACCATGGTAAAATGTGCGATCATTCCAGCCTGATCAGGCTTATTATAATAAGGCACGACTACCAAAAGAGCAGACAAGTCTGAATAATTCGATATTTTTTGGACATCAGCTACCGTTGCGGAAGTACTATTACTGCCAACACCGGCAATGATAGGAACTCTATCGTTAACGATCTTTATAGTTTGTTGAATCATTTCTTCTTTTTCAGCCACGCTCAGATTTGGCCCTTCTCCGGTCGTACCATTGATCAAAACGCCCTGTGTACCATTTTTCAACAAATATTCAAGCAGAGATTTTAAACGTGTAGTGTCAAGTTCATCGTTTTCATTGTAGGGGGTGACCATAGCGGTAATAATTTGAGCAAGTTTTAAATTTTTCATTATATCTTCCTCTCAATTATGCGGGATCTGCAAAAGATTCATCCGGTCTAACGACTCTGCAATTTGAACAGAGTTCCAAGCAGCACCCTTCAATAAATTATCTGCAACACAATACAGATGAAAGGCGTTCTTTTGCTCACCATCGGCCCGGACCCTGCCGACAAATGTCTCCTTTTGGCCTGCTGCTTGAACTGCCTGTGGAAAAATCTGCCTTGTTGGATCATCGCGTAAAATAACTCCAGGTGCTTCAGACAACAGTTGCTGCAACTTAGCAACTGTTGCTCCATCCTGTTTCAATTCAAACCAAACTGATTCTGAGTGCGAAATAGCAACTGGGACCCTAACACAAGTAGCTGTGACCTGAATATCCTCATCATCCATGATTTTTTTGGTTTCATGGATCATTTTCCATTCTTCATGGGTATATCCACCATCTTCAAAAACATCGATTTGAGCTAAAGGATTAAACGCAATTTGAAAATGTTTGTCTGCCCCTGCGACAGGTAAGATCTCAGCCTTGGGCTCCTCACCATTTAAAACTGCCTTGGTTTGCGTGTACAGTTCTTGGATAGCCCGATTACCCGCGCCAGAAACAGCCTGCATAGTCGTAACAATAACTTTTTTTAGCCCAAATTCTTGGCGAAGCGGCTCCAATGCCACGACCATCTGGATCGTTGAACAGTTAGGATTAGCGATCAATCCCTGGTGCTTGGTCAAAGCTTGTTCATTAACTTCAGGAACAACTAAGGGAACGGAAGGGTCCATCCTAAAAGCGCTCGTGTTATCAATTACTACCGCACCTCTTTTAACAGCTTCGGGTGCCAGTTTTTTAGAAACACTGCCTCCTGCCGAAAAAAAAGCTAAATCCACGTCCTCAAACGAAGCCGGAACTGCTTCTTGAACTTGCAAATTTTTACCAGCAAATTTAAGTACTTTCCCAGCAGATCTCTGAGAGGCTAACAATTTAACATCCGCTATTGGTAAACTAGATTGTTCTAGCATTTTTATGATCCTTGTTCCAACAGCACCAGTCGCTCCAACAATAGCAATATTATATCCAGTCACAAGTTATCCCCTCTTTGTCTTATTTAAGCTCCTATTATAGCATACTTATAGGCATTCTTTGTACTAAAAGGGCAAAATCACAACTACAAACGATTTCTTCGAAAAAACTGCGTAGTTTCCTATCACTTATCTTTTTGTTTGATTACAAATTGCGGAGCTTTTTTATGTTGAGTATGCTGGAAGGACTGCTTGTTTTTATTCCTGACATCTCGCCGACTGCTAGGTTGCGAAGAATCGGAAGCTACGGCTTTATTTTCAATAATAGCCCTGTGAGAGGCTTTGATCCTGTCATGCATATCAACTTCAGTGATTTTAACTTCCATTTTTTCTCCCACAGAGACAACATCTGAAACTTTATCAACATGTTGTTTTGCTAGTTGTGAAATATGAACCAAGGCCTGCTTATTATGGAATAGTTCCACGATTGCTCCAAATTTTTCAATACGTATAACTGTCGCTTCGTAAATCTCACCGACCTTAACTTTCTTAGTTAATATCCGAATAATGTCTTCAGTGCGGTCGATCTTGTTTTGTTCGCTTGACATAATGCGAACAGTACCATCTTCATCAATATCAATTTTGACTCCAGTTTCATCAATGATCTTATTGATCGTTTCGCCGCCTTTACCGATAACTACCTTGATCTGATCTTGATCGATCTGCATGGTTTCAACCTTAGGGGCATACAAAGAAAGGTGTTTTCTTGGCGCAGGGATCGTTGTTTCTATCACATCTAATATCTCTAAGCGTGCTTTTTTAGCTTGTTGTAATGCTTGACTTAAAATATTCCGATTTACACCATCGACCTTGATATCCATTTGTGAAGCAGTTATTCCCTGTTTAGTACCAGCAACTTTAAAGTCCATATCTCCTAAGTGATCTTCTATCCCTTGAATATCTGTCAAAATGGTATAGTCTTGTTCGTCTTTGATCAGACCCATTGCGATCCCGGCAACCGGTGCTTTGATAGGTACACCTGCAGCCATTAACGCCAGAGTGCCCGCACAAATACTAGCCTGTGAGGAAGAGCCATTCGATTCCAAAACATCGGCCACCAAGCGGATCGTATATGGAAAATCAGCTGTCGCAGGTATAACCGGCTTCAACGCCCGTTCTCCTAAAGCACCATGACCGATTTCCCTACGGCCGGGTGCTCTCATTCTACCCGTTTCACCTACTGAAAATTGGGGAAAATTATACTGATGAATGAAGTTCTTGATTTTTTCTTCTTCTAAATCATCGATCGTTTGTCCCTCAGACATCGGAGCTAAGGTTAACGTCGATAAAACTTGAGTTTGCCCTCGCGTGAACAACCCCGAACCGTGAACTCGCGGAATATAATCAATTTGAGCAGTAAGTGGGCGGATTTCATCGCATGCTCGATGGTCTGGACGAACTTTATCTACTGTGATCAATTTTCTGACGATTTTCTTTTCAAGATCGTCTAAAATATCACTGACTTCTGCTAAATCAGCACCATTTTTTAGGAGTTCATCTTCTCCAGCAACATCGTAGTGCTCTAAGATCATATTTTTAACAGCTGCAATATTTTGATCGCGTTCTTGTTTATCATTCGTCAAAATTGCTTCTTTCAACGCATCTGTCGCTTGATCAGCTAATTCACTTTCCAGTTGCTTATCCGGTTTTTCGACAACGAAACTCCGTTTAGTCTGCCCTATTTCAGTAATAATTTGTTGTTGAAAAGCACAAAGTTTTTTAATTTCTTGTTCGCCAAATTCTAAAGCATCTAAAACATCGCTTTCCTCAACTTGATCACAGCCAGCTTCAACCATGTTAATACTAGCTGCAGTTCCGGCAACAGTAATATCTAAGTCAGAAGCCCCCTGCTGTTCTTTTGTCGGTGCAATAACAAAATGATCGGCAACGCGCCCAACTTCAACAGCTGCTACTGGCCCACCAAAGGGTATATCTGAAATACCCAAACAAAGCGAACTACCTATCATTGCAGCCAAAGCAGGAGAACAGTCGGGCTCTGCACTTAAAACTAAATTGGTTACTTGAACTTCATCTTTAAATCCTTCTGGAAACAGCGGTCTAAGTGGTCGATCGATCATCCGCGCTATTAAAGTTGCGCCGTCACTAGGTTTACCTTCACGTTTAATAAAACCGCCAGGGATCTTGCCTGCTGCGTATTTCTTTTCCTCATAATTAATAGTTAACGGAAAAAAATCCGCATCAATAGCAGCCGGTTTACTAACTACCGTCGACAATACTGTTGTGTCGCCAAAACGAACGAGAACTGCTCCATCGGCTTGCTTAGCAACTTCGCCATTTTCAATTGTTAAATCGTGTCCTGCTAGCTTGATCGTGTATGTACTTTTCACCATACTTGAGTTCCTCCCAAATTTAAGTCAGTAAATTATAAAAATTATACTTACAGTATACATTTTTGGAAACGCTTTTGCAGTCTATGTTGCCGATTTATTTTTTTATGCTAAAAATTTTTGAACAAAAAAAGAGCGAAAACCAAAAAACGATTTTCGACCCTTTGAGAATATATTAACGACGTAAACCAAGACTCTTGATCAAGTCACGGTAACGATGAATATCTTCATTGCGCAAATAAGCTAACAAGTTACGGCGATGACCAATTTTCTTAAGCAAACCACGTTGTGATGCATAGTCCTTCTTGTGTTGACTGATATGTTCATTCAGTTCATTGATATCAGCTGTTAACACTGCGATTTGAACCTCAGCAGAACCTGTATCGCCTTCATGACGAGCATATTTCTGCATAATTTCATTTTTCTTGTCTTTTGAAATTGCCATTGTGATCTCCCACCTTTCACTTTTTTATCCCCTAAACCGTGTCAACCGGCGGTGAGCACCGTGAAAACTCAGTCCAAGGCAAGTGCTTTGAATAGCACTGTTATTAACTTACTAAAAAAACCGTTTATTTGCAAGTCATTTTCTAAAAAAATACGTTATTTTTGTATGTTTAAATAATAATTTACCACGAATTTTCTTGAAAAATTCAAAGACTGTCAAGGTTTTTTACTTGATATTGACGATTTTTATTGCAAAGTCTTTATTGCCCTTGTATAATTATTGATGTTAAATACGCGTGGTGCTAGTTCGT
>NZ_AZFI01000150.1 GCF_001435755.1 Ligilactobacillus acidipiscis DSM 15836
GTAAGCTATCAACAGGAAAAAGTATAGAACCGAATTAATTTGCAATAACTGAATATTGAATATGCGACTTGGATCCTAGAAACCAGAGGATTCAAGTCGTTTAGTTTTAAATGTTTTTGCCACTTTTAATATTGAAACTTTTGAACCATCTTAAAACGTTATATTTTTTTAGTACACTTATATTGCCCATGTAATTTCTCTTTAATTAGTTCTTATCAAGCAATTACTAGTTTTCCTTTGACTCAAAAAAGAAAACTGTTTAATATGTGTATAACATTATTGAAAGAAGGGGAATCAGTATGGAATACATAAGTTTATTAGGCGTTCTAGTTATTATACTTGGATTTGCTTTTAAATTAGATACGATTGCTGTCGTTGTATTGTCAGCTTTAGTAACAGCATTAGTATCAGGTATTGATTTTGTATCTTTTTTAGAAATTTTGGGCAAAGGTTTCATGGACAATCGTATGGTCTCACTATTCTTCTTAACTTTGCCAACAATTGGTATCATCGAAAGACATGGCTTGAAACAAGCCGCAGTCAATCTGATACATAAAGTAAAAGAATTAACACCGGGTAGAATTTTTGATATTTATTTGGCAATTCGTGAGCTTGCTGGTGTATTTGGTATTTCACTGCAAGGTCATGTTCAATTCATTGCACCACTTATCAATCCAATGGCACAAGCTGCCGGCAAAGTGGACAGCGTTTTTGATAATAATTCGTCTGATTTGATTAAGGGACAGGCAGCGGCTAATGAAAACTTCGGCAATTTCTTTGCTCAAAATTTATTTGTTGCTTCTTCTAGCGTTTTACTAATTGCTAGCACAATGAAGTCTTTAGGACACCCAGTATCTACAAACGGCATCGTATTGTATTCTATTCCAATGGCTGTTATTACCTTTTTGATCTGTGTATATTATAATCATCGATTTGACAAGCAGTTAGAAAAAGGAGGTAGCAGAAATGAACACAATAATTAACAGTTTGTTAACTACTTTTTATGTAATAATTGGTTTATTCTTCTTAGCAGCTGCTATCGAATCGGTCCGTGACAAAACTAATTCTGCTCGTTATGGTACAGGTCTCTTTTGGCTGTTATTTGCATTATTGTTCGTTGCTGGCGAATGGATCCCTAATGGTGTCAATGGGGCTATGCTTATTATCATAGCTATTCTGTCATTAACAAAGCAAGTAAAGGTTGGTCATATTAAAGAACTAGATTCAAAAATTGCTGCACATACGATTAAAAAAATTGGCAATTGGATTTTCTTACCCAGTATTTTGCTAGCAGTTTTAGCAATTTTAATTGCCCAGTTTACACCACTTGGTGGCCAAGTTGGTATTGGATTAGCAGCGATTATTTCTTTATTAGTCGCAATGTTTTTGACAAAGTCCAACGTTAAAACTTCGTATGAAGACGCTCAAAGAATGGTACGTTCTGTTGGAACAGCCGGTATTCTTCCACAACTGTTGGCAACTCTCGGGGTTGTATTTACCGCATCGGGAGTCGGCAATGCTACTTCTAAAGCAATTTCTGGTATATTTCCAGTTGGAAATCATCTTTTAGGTGTCGCACTGTATTGTATTGCAATGGCACTTTTTACTGCAATCATGGGTAATGCCTTTGCTGCTTTTGCTGTAATTACTGCAGGAATTGGAATTCCGTTTGTGGTTGCACAGGGAGGATCACCCGTAGTCGTTGCTGCTTTAGGTATGACTTCTGGCTATTGCGGAACTTTGTTGACCCCAATGGCCGCAAATTTTAATACATTACCCGTAGTATTAATGAAGATGAACGATCAATTAGGAGTCATTAAACGGCAACTGCCCATATCTTTAATTCTTTTAACAATTCAAATTATGTTGATGTATTTGTTAGCTTTCTAAAATAATAATCAAAAAGGAGAATGCAACAATGAAAATTTTAGTAACCGGATTCAATCCATTTGGTGAAGATAAAGTTAATCCCGCCATCGAAGCTGTAAAAAGACTACCGGAGACTGTTGAAGGAGCGGAAATCGTGAAACAAGAGATTCCAACAGTTTTTGGCAAATGTGCAGAAGTGACTCGTCAGGCAATCATAAGAGAAAAACCTGAATACGTATTGAGTATTGGTCAAGCGGGCGGCCGTTATGCCCTGACTCCTGAAAGAGTCGCAATAAATTTTGATGATGGCAGAATCAAGGATAATGAGGGCTATCAACCATTAGCAGTGCCGATTCAAAAAGATGGAAAAAATGCTTATTTTACGCAGTTACCTGTCAAAGCCATGGCTAAAGCAATACGTGCAGTCGGTATACCTAGTACTGTTTCAACTACCGCAGGGACTTACGTTTGCAACCATATTATGTATCAGGTACAGTATATGATTGATAAAGAATTTCCAAATTTAAAGGGAGGGTTTATTCATATTCCTTACCTACCTTCCCAAGTGACAGCTAAACCAGAAACTCCTTCAATGAGCTTAGCAAATGATGTAAAAGGGATCACTGCAGCTCTCACTGCAATTGTAAAAATGAATGGAAAACCGGATATTGACAGTATTGAAGGCAGTTTAAATTGAATAATGAACACTCAAATTTTTTCTTGAATATTCATAGTTTATTTATAAATCTGTGATGCAAACATTAAAATGTAATGTCATAAAAATCTAACAATAAATATAGAACGGATACCGACAACTCTCAAAAGAACGGTTCTGTACTATTTGAAATAGAATATTTCTAAAAAATAGGAAGTAGAAATCAAAATCGGTTTTCTACTTCTTATTTTCTTTGAACTAAATTTATTCAAAAAATGTTTTATATCTGTGGATAATTTTTGCGCTAACAGCTAAGTCACACTTTTATCCACAATTTAATTTGTGGTGCTGAACTTGCCCTTTTCTAATAGCTTTAACCATTCACACTTACAAACAACCGCAAAATATCTTGCTTATTTAATAGCACCTTCTGTCACGGAACTCATGACCTGCTTTTGCAATAGCAAGAACAAGATAATGATCGGGACCATCGACAATACAAGCCCAGCCAGCGCTAACTCCCACTCACTATTGGTTTCTCCGAAAAACATGTACATCTTGAGCGGGATCGTGTACATTCCATTTTTATTCACAACCAAAGATGGCAACAGGTAATCATTCCACAATTTCATCGCATTCAAGATAATAACCGTCCCTGTCATCGGATTGACTGCGGGCAAGATCACGTCAACAAAGGCCCGAAACGCGGGTGCCCCATCGAGAGTAGCTGCTTCATCCATCGATTTTGGAACACCCTGAAAAGCTCCGTAATACAAAATGATCGATAGTGAGACCGACAAACCAGTATTCATCAAGACCAGTGCTGTCCGATTCAAAAAGTTAAGCGCGCCAAACATCGACACTAAGGGGGATCATGATCGACTGGAAAGGAATCAACATTGTTGCTGCACATAAGTAATACACAACAGAACTCATTCGGACTTGGTGTCTGGTCAACGCATAAGCCGCAGCCGCCGAGATTGCCGTAATAACTACGACACTGCCGACAGTTATCAACACCGAATTGACAAAACTGTGCGTAAAGTCTAATGCCTGATAAGCCGTCTTAAAGTTATCCACAGTAAAGTCATGCGTAAACCACAGCGGATTGCTAAAGATCCCCCGCTTCGTTTTCAGTGAATTGACGACCACGATCACAAACGGATAGACCCAAACCAAGCCGACTAATGCTGCCAAACAGCCGTATATCAAACTTTGTGTCTTTTTATTTTTAGCTGCTTTTTTCATTGTCGCTCCCCCTTCCGGCTAAAATACAATTGTACGAAAGAAACTACCGCAACTACAATAAACAAAATTATCCCCGCTGCTTGTGCATAACCTTGCTGGAAATTGACAAACGCGGTGTTGTAAATATACATTGAGATCATTTCAGTCGAGCGATACGGTCCACCATTTGTCAGCGCTAAGTTTTGTTCGTACATCTTGAAGGAATTGGCTAAGGTCAAAAATAAACTGATCGTAAAGGCGGGTGCCAATTGTGGCAGTTTGACATGGAAGAAAGTCTGTAATTCACTGGCCCCGTCCAAAGTTGAGGCCTCGATCGAATTTTTCGGGATGGCGTTTAAAAATGAAATATACACCAGCATAATATATCCGCTCATTTGCCAGGTGAATAAAATCACCATCCCCCAAAAGCCAGTCGTTTCGTCACTTAACCAGCCATTAAGCCAACTTTGACTCAAGTTGACAGCCAGCGCTTTAAACGCGTTAGTAAAAATAAACTGCCAGATGAAACCTAACAATACTCCCCCAATCAAATTAGGTACAAAAAAGATCGTCTTCAAAGTATTGTTGAACCAGTTGTCTTTATGCGTCACGATCAAAGCAAAGATCAGACCGACCAGATTGATCAGGATGACTGAAACGACCGAAAATTTGACGGTTAGCCAAAAGCTTTGCAAAAAATTATAATCGTGAAATAATAGCTCATAATTTTTTAAGCCGATAAACTGCCGACTGATACCATTGGAATTGGTAAAGGAATCAAAATCTCCGTAAATAAAGAGGATAATAATGATTCCAATGATAAATACCAACGCCGGAATGATAAAGCCGTAGTATTGATGTCTCTTTAGCATAAGCCCACTCTCCTCACCGTTATGCCTGGCGCTCACTTCGCCAGAGTCTGCATCACATTCTCACTTGTAACTCTTACTTCACTATAGTTTGCGTTACATCCCAACTTGTAGCACTTACTTTGCCGGAGTTTGCGTCACATTC
>NZ_AZFI01000151.1 GCF_001435755.1 Ligilactobacillus acidipiscis DSM 15836
CGATAGTGTGAACTATCTCCTACCCGATTCTAAGGCAAATTCCATGTCCATGTAACAACCGTAGTGTTTCTCGATCTCTTTAGCATATCCTGCCAGCTCAATGACTTGCTCATCCGTTAGGGAAGGCTGCTTAGCTTTGGCTTCAGGGATTTTTTGTTCTTCAACACCACCACCCGGCAAACGAGTCAGTTCGATATCTTTTTGAGTAATATCCTTTGAGACGATCTTCATAGTTTCTTTATCGACCACGAAGTCATCCGGAGTAACCGTCCCTTGCACGATATATTCGCCAAGTCCCCAGATGCTGTCAATAATGACTTTGGTATCATCACCAGTGCCAACATTGACAGAAAACATGATCCCGGAAGCTTCTGAGAAGACCATCATTTGAACGGTAGCTGACAGTGCAACTTTTTCAAACGGAAAGTTTTGTTTGTGCCGATAATAGGTAGCACGGTCAGTAAAGAGTGAAGCATAACACTCCTTAACTTTTTGAACGACGTCATCTTGGCCCCGGACATTCAAATAAGAATCTTGTTGGCCCGCAAATGAAGCATCAGGCAAGTCTTCGGCGGTCGCACTTGAACGGATAGCAACAAACGGTTCGGTTTGACCAACTTTATCAGCTAATTCTGTGTAGGCTTCTTTGATAGTCTTCGCGAGGTCGGCTGGCATTTTGGAATCGGTCACGACTTTTCGGATCGCAGTACAAGTGTGGTGTAATTCGTCCGAATCTTCGTAGTCTTTAATGCTCTCCAACAGTTCTTTGATTTTGTCATTAGCACCAGTTGCATCCATAAAATGACGATAAGCATGAGCAGTAGTAGCGAAACCATAAGGAACAGGAATATCAGTCGATGAAGTCAATTCACCAAGTGATGAAGATTTTCCTCCGACCAGATCAACGTCGGAGCGATGAAGTTCATCAAACCACAGGACATTAGCAGTACTTCTATTTTTCATAAAAAAGATCTCCTTTTAGATGACTGAGAGTGGAGCAAGCCGATTATGACTCGAGCACTAATTGACTCTGTTGTGATGGAGCTGTGTCATTACTTTAGAGTGAATTAGGTAGAAAATTTCAGTAGTTAGATCTGGGTTAGAAAAAAGCAAAACAATGATAAAAATTACTTGATTTCAAACACCGTTGCTTAACTAAACCACGAGGAAATAATAGTTTTCTCCACTTAGACGTTAAACCAAAAAAACTGAGTTCTAGGACACGTGAAAAAGACGAGCAAGAGTACCTTCACTGGGAAACCTGTAGTCTGAGTAAGCCAATGAAACATGCTGGGCACTTTTTACAAGCGTACTGCAAACTCGACAACACGCATGACAATGGAAACGTTTACAGCGTATATCCAACTAAATTGTAGTTAATCAAATTAAAATAGTCAACCCAAAAATAAAGTGAAGAATTGTCTAAAAAAGAGATAAATCAAGCTTGAATGATTTGTCATATTGGGGAAAATCAAACAAAAACAGCAATAATGAAACACACTAGTTAGCAGAAAAGATAGATTCTTTAGAGTTGTGCTAAAAAAATGTAAACGATATTGTTTGCGCTTACAAAAGGAGGTATACTTGATTTGTATTAAGTTATATTAATATAAGCAGGAGGAATTTATGATGACGAAAAAAGTTGCTGTAGTTACTGGTTCGGCAGGTGGTTTAGGTAAGGGAATCGCTGAACGTTTACTGAAAGACGGATTCAGCGTAATGATCCATGATATCAACGAGGAAGCTTTGGCTAAAACTATTAGGTGAAGTTGCTAAATTTGTTGGTGATGTTTCTAAGAAAGAAGATCAAGAAGCTTTAGTTGCTGCAACCGTAGAAAAATTTGGCCAACTCAATGTTTTTGTTAATAATGCCGGTGTTGAAGCAGTCACACCGTTCTTGAAAATTGATGAGAAGGAATTGGAACGGACATTTAAGATCAATGTTTTCGGAACTGTTTATGGCACACAAGCTGCTGCGGAACAATTTATCAAACAGGGTACTCCTGGTAAGATCATCAATGCTTGTTCGATCGCAGGCCATGAAGCATATGAAGTATTAGGCACATATTCAGCATCCAAACATGCAGTTAAGGCCTTTACGCATGTTGCTGCTAAAGAACTTGCTTCAAAACATATTACTGTGAATGCTTATTGTCCAGGTGTTGCTAAGACGAAGATGTGGGATCGAATCGATGCTGAAATGGTCAAGGCTGATCCATCATTGAAACCTGGAGAACCATTTGCTAAATTCTCTGGTGAAATTGCTTTGGGCCGTTATGAAGAACCAACTGATGTTGCTAATTTGGTCCACTTCTTGGCTTCGGAAGATTCAGATTACATCACAGGTCAAGCAATCTTGGTCGATGGCGGTTTAGTTTATAATTAAAATAAAAAGAGCTGACACTAGTGCGTACTCTGAAAAGAGCTGGGCACTAGTGTTTTTTTGCGGCCGATATTTGAGAAAAGCGTGTGAATCTAGTGTATCTTAAAAATCCATTTGCTATACTTGGGATGGATAGTAATTAATTTGCAAATGAGAAGGCACATTGAATATGAATAAAAAGAAAATAACAATTAAAGATGTCGCTAAAAAGGCGGGGTTGTCGATCACGTCGGTCTCGCAGATCTTGAATGGCAACACTCAGCGTTTTAGTGAGAAGGCAATTAAAAAAGTCTATGCAGCACAAAAAGAACTGAATTATGTGCCTGACTTTTTTGCGCAACGGATGGTAACGAAGAAAAGCCATTTGATCGGCGTCTTAGTTCCAGATATCAGTAACCCCTTTTTTGCTCAACTTTTTTTAGGGATCCAAGATATCTTGAATAAGCAGGGTTATGTGGCCTTGCTATATAACATGGAGGGCGACGAAAAACAAGAAAGTCATTATGTTGAGGATCTGATCAGACGTGGGGTCGATGGCTTGATCATTGCCAGCTCGGCCTTTTCAGATCAGTCGATCTATCAAGCCTTGCAAAGAGAAAGTCTGCCGATGATCGTGATGGATCAAAAGACAGAAACTGACATGGTGGACGCTGTTCAAGCCGATAATTATGATGGTGGTAAACAAGCAGCGCTTTATTTACAAGAACTTGGTCATAAAAAAGCGGCTGTCGTTTTGCCTGAAAATCCAACTGTTAATGTTCGCAAACGCTATGAAGGATTTGCGAGTGTTTATGGTGATGAGTTGCTGGTGGTCAATGGCGAACTATCGACCAGTGGTGGTCAAGGTGCTGTGAAAAAAATCATAAATTCGGACATTACAGCGATTTTTGCGATCAACGATTTAATTGCGTTTGGTTTATATATGGGGCTAAAAGAGGCCGGTAAAAAAATCCCAAATGATTATAGCGTAGTCGGATTTGATGATATTAGTCCGTGCGGGTACGTCACACCGCCACTAACAACGATCGCACAGCCAACTTTTGAATTAGGACAAGAGGCGGCTAAGATGTTAATGGGACGGCTAAACTCACCTCAAAAAGAGCCAGAAGAAAAAATACTTCCTGTGAAATTAGTTCAACGTTTTTCAGTAATGCCCTTGAAATAGCTTTCAAAAGGTGCTACTATTTCTCTATAGTATGCTAAAACGTTTTACCAAATTTATTACATAACTTAAAATCCAAACAAAGGTGGGAAACTTGATGAATAAAGTAACGGTTGTCGGGAGTATTAACTTAGATACAAATTTGCGTGTTAAACGGATGGTCAAGCCTGGAGAAACGATCCACGCTAAAGAACATTATTCTGCAGGCGGAGGTAAAGGTGCTAACCAGGCCGTCGCTGCTTCTCGTGCCGGTGCTCAAACGTCATTTATCGGTGCTGTTGGAGACGATGCTCCGGGTAAGCAAATGATGGATCTTTTGAAAAATGAAGGGATCGATCTGACGGGGATCGATACTATCGCTGATGAATCCACAGGGCAAGCTTTTATTACTGTTGATGATGAAGGTGAAAATGCGATCACGATTTATGCTGGTGCCAACTTTGCTTTTGGACCAAAAGAGATTGCTCAAAAGAGTGCTTTGCTCAAGGATAGTGACTTTGTGATCGCTCAATTTGAAACACCGATCGCTGCAACTGTCAAAGCTTTTGAAATCGCACATGAGGCAGGCGTTAAAACGATCTTGAATCCTGCCCCTGGTGAAGACCACATTTCTGAAGAGTTACTGAAAGTCACAGATATGATCACTCCAAACGAAACTGAAGCAGAGACGATCACTGGCATTCATGTTGAAGACGAAGCTTCTGCCAGAAAAGCTGCTGCAAAGTTGCATGAGCTTGGTGTAGATGTGGCAATTATCACGATTGGTTCCAAGGGGGCCTTTTATGATTACAATGGTGTTAGCGAGTTGGTTCCGGCATTCAAAGTTAAGGCAGTGGATACAACAGCTGCAGGTGACACATTTATTGGGGCAATGAGCAGCATCCTAAAGCCGGATTTTTCTAATTTGAAGGAAGCAATTTTGTTTGGCAACAAAGCTTCATCCTTGACTGTCCAGCGTTATGGAGCACAACCATCGATCCCATACCAAAAAGAGATCGAAGCAAAATAACAGGGTGGAGAAAACCGGTTAAGACTCGAGCATTATCGGACATATGCGTTAGAGCGCGTTTTTCAGAGATGTAACGCATAATGTTGGATAAGCGGAAAGCCTTGGTTTTTGGAGCCCGACTACTAAAACAGGGCGAAGCAAGCCGGGAGAACTTGGGCACCAAGGGACTCAGGCATTATGACAAGTG
>NZ_AZFI01000152.1 GCF_001435755.1 Ligilactobacillus acidipiscis DSM 15836
ATCAGTACCACTTGATAAAGAACCGTTTTTAAGCACTTCTTTAAGCAGCATTGGTTTAAACAATTCATACATCAGTGACAGCTCATAATCATCGACCTTGATATTATATCTAGACTCAGCAGAATGAAAGATATTCCGAGCAACTGAATAAAACTCTTCCTCAGTTGCACTCATTTCTTTAGTATTCAACTGTTCAAACGAGCGGTCATTATTCAACAACATTCGCTCAAACATCAGAGCAATATGCATATAAAGGTTCAATTTTATTTACCGCTTAGATCCAAGTGATAATATCCTTCGAATTTAGCAACTATCTCTTGTACTTCAGGAATGACTATTTCTGGGTTCATAAAGCGTAAACGCCCTTTTATTCCGCCAATCGTAAAGAAACGAAGTAGTTCATCCATCAAATCATTGATCGTTCGCTTATTTTCGCCCATTTGCTCTAGTAAAGAACGTAATTTTAAATCACCATTCTTATCCATAATGTCGTAGATGTTAATAACTTCAGCAACATTTTGATCAGGCACATCCGCAGTCGTTAACACAAAGCGGGTATTTTTGAAGTAAGAGTGATCATGATTTTGCAAAGTTGCCTTTAAGTCCCGATAATCCATTGTAATAAGCTCAACTTCACTTTGTAAACAAGCCTGTGATATCTCCTTAACTTCTTTCGACAAACCAACTCCAGACATACACGAAACAATAATATTCTGTTGTTGAGAAATTCCTTCATAATATTGGACATTCATTGTGTTTGGATATTTTTCTGCCTTTTCCGCAATTTTTTTAAACTCTTTTTTTTGTTGGATCTGCAATCCAATATCTAAAGCAATTGCAGTAGTTAAATTGTTGATCACTAACAGATCCGTGTCGAGTAATGATTTGACTTCCCGATACATATTACTTAGTGATCCCATATCAAACAGTAAAATTGTCCCGGCATAGCCTCTGCCTTGTTTTTTAATATAGTTATTGACCTGTTGACTGATCTCGCGGTTAGAAACATCGATCGGCATGTCAAATGCTTCAAAAATATAATTGCCGCACAAATCATTGACCACCGAACAAATACTAGAAGCCATCCCGCCACCGTGACAAACCATGATTGCTAACAAATTTTGACCTTCGATCTTATTAGCTTCATTTCCAAAAATCACGTAAAGCAAAATTAATTCGAACCACTCTTGATTTACCTGAATGTCAGCTAGGTTCATCGTTTTTTGGCATAAATATATTGTCCGCGGAAAATGTTTTTCGCTTAAAATAACTACATCTTTAGCATCCGGCAATTCTGTTGCTTTCTGCAATAAGCTGATCATTTCGGCAGCTCTATTGATCTTACGCTCTGAAATTTCTTGGAGGACACCATAACGTGCACTGACCATTTGTAATGCATGTTCGATTTTTCGTTGAATATAATCTGTAAAGTAATCATCTAAAATCAAACTAGCGGATGTCCGGCGTGTATCACGTAAGAAGCGCGTCAAAGTCAATGATTGTTCATTAATTTTTGATTGCTGCCGTTCCTGGCTTTGCAATGTGCTTAGTAATGTGCTTAAAGATGAGTAAAGCTCATCAGTGTTGCCCGTTATGAGTTTTTCGGCACCCGAACCCTTGATCAGCCAGTATCCCTCCTCTATATTATTGTCATTCTTACCAGGCAAAGTGATTTCTAGTAGATCTAAGCCGCTATTATTGCTAAACGCTTCAGCACACAACAATTTGATCTGATTAGCCAATGAACCAACATTCCCGATTTGTTTCGTATTCAACAATTCTTTGACCGTACTATACGAGACACGGATATCGCGTTGCATTTCTAAAGCTTCACGTTTAAAGAAGTGTTCTATCAACTGGCACTGTTCCAATAATGGACGTTTTGAGATCGCAGTTAATTCAACTTGCAAGGGAACACGCCGTTGAAAAGTTTGTAATAGGTTATTATCCAAATTTTCAGTAGTAGCAAAAATAAAACGAACCTGAACATGATGCCTTTCTTTATTCTCACCCAATGGATAGAAATCGCCAGAATCCAATAAAACAAATAATTTTTCCTGGCTTTCGCGGGGCAAGCGATGCACTTCATCTAAGAAAAGATACCCACCATCCGCTTGATCGACTAATCCGGGCATATCGGCATTGGCTCCCGTAAAGGCTCCTTTTTTATAACCAAATAAAACCGAAGAAAGTAACTCCGGGTTATTTGCATAGTCCGCACAATTAAGCACCGTAAAATTAGCGTCTTTAGAAATAACACCCTTTTCTTTAGCATACTTAAAGATCAAAGAAGCCAGATAGCTTTTCCCGACCCCGGATGGACCAGTGATTATCAGCGGAAAGCCATAAGGAGGGTAGTCAACCGCCGACTTACATTCTTCTACGATTTTTTTCAAACTTCCATCAGCACCGATCATGGCAGAAAAAGCATCACCCCCACCCGCCAATTGCCAGTAGACAGGTTTCGTTCCGCTTTTAATGATCAATCCTTCATGATAAAGCTTAGATAAATATGAACTTGTAACTCCGCGTGAAAGGCCAGCAGCCTCGGCTACCATTTGCGTGGTGACTTTCTGGGAATCGTGAACTAATTCTTTTAGTTGGTCTAAAACACGATATTTTGCTTTAGGCAAATTCTCACCTCATTCTGATTAAAAAGTGCTTAACTTTATTTAAACACTTTTTGCCAACTTAACAAGGGCAAAAGCAAAAACCAGTTTTCTGCCTTCCTAGCAATTACCTGATAGATAAGAAAATACGTAGATGATCTATTATCGATTTATGCTTTTTAACAAGTGTATTACTGAACAATCCAAGGCATAATATGTTATTATTTTTACATAAAATTAAATAAATTTAATTGTTTTGTCGCCCGCACAGAATTTTATACTGTGTTTTTGTTTTACAATACGAGGAGGTTTTTTATGTCACGAACAGAAGAATTACCAACTACTACAAAAAGTGCTGTTTTAAACAAAGTATATGATATGCAGATCAAAGAAACTCCTGTCAAAGAAATGAAGCCTACAGATGTCCTAGTTAAAGTAATGGCTGTTGGGATCTGCGGTTCTGACGTTCATTTTTACGATTCCGGAAGATTGGGTGATTTTGTAGTCAATGCTCCTTTGATTTTAGGCCATGAAAGCTCGGGTCAAATTATTGCTGTCGGTGACGAAGTAACTGGCTTCAAAGTCGGCGATCGTGTCGCTTTAGAGCCAGGTGTTCCTTGCGGCAAATGCGAGTACTGTCGCTCAGGGCGCTATAACTTATGTCCTAACGTGAAATTCATGGCAACACCGCCTGTCAACGGCGATTTAACGCAATATATTACTTGGCCAGCAGATTTTGTGTATCATATTCCTGACGATATGACATACGAAGCCGGTTCGTTAAGTGAACCCTTCTCTGTTTCGATCCATGCAGCTCAGCTGATGGACATCCAACCAGGTTCGACTGTTTTCATTTCTGGTTCAGGACCTGTGGGATTATTGGCGATCTTAGCAGCACGCGCCTTCAATGCTGGAAAAATCATTGCTAGTGATGCAGAACTGAGTCGTTTAGAGGTTGCCAAAAAATTAGGAGCAACTGACACGATCGATGTAACTAAGGAGGATATCAAAACAAAAGTTAAGAACTTGACCAATGATCATGGTGCAGATTACGTGATCGAAGCTTCAGGAAATAACCACGCTGAAAGTGACGCCCTCTTGACCTTAGGCCGTAGTGGAAAAATTGCCTACGTCGGAATGCCTGCACATGATACAGCCCCACTAGACATCATGTTCATGACAACTTATGAGCCTCAAATCTTTGGTGTTTTCCGCTATGCCAACACTTATCCATTAGCAATCAAGATCTTACACGATCACATGGATGAAGCCGAAAATTTGTTGACCGACTTTTATGACCTAGAGCATACTAGAGACGCTTTTGAGCGGACAAGAACCGCCAAAAGCGATTCTTTGAAAGTCATTATTTATCCAAACGAAAAACTACGCACTAAATAGTTGATCTATCATTAAAATATCCAAATCAAGCTGTAAATTGCTAACGGCTTGATTTTTTTGCTCTATTTTTTAGGTAAAGCATTTAAAAAAACGTATTTACTAACTTGCCTAAATTCACATATAATTATTAGTATGAAGCTTAAATAATTTTGAAAGAGGAGAAATTCATGTCACAAATTCAGCCAGTTAATTTTAGAGATATTGGAGGTATTCCAGTAGCAAATGGAACCTTAACTCCAAATATTTTCTTTCGCAGTGGTCAGGTCGTAGATATTTCTAACGATACCGTTAATTTTTTACAAAATTCTTGTTCACTCAAAAGGATCTATGATTTTAGAAGTGCTGAAGAAGTGCAAAAGATGCCGGATACAAAAATACCGAGCGTGACTTTTACGCATTTAGACATTTTGCAAACTGCTAAAGCAAACCAAGCTTCGATGGACGAAATGGTCGAAGGAACAGGCGATGCTCATGAAAACATGCTAACAACTTATGAGCAAATGGTGACAAGTGATTCGGCCTGCCACGGCTATGCACAATTTTTAACTGATTTGCTCACAAATAACGATCCGCTTTTATTCCACTGTTTTGCTGGTAAAGACCGCACGGGTTTTGCTGCAGCTTTGATTTTAAAAATTGCCGGAGCAAATGATCATCAGATCATGGAAGACTACCTAAAAGGGAGTGTCAAGAAGTTTGTGTAAATGAAA
>NZ_AZFI01000153.1 GCF_001435755.1 Ligilactobacillus acidipiscis DSM 15836
TTTCTTTGGAAATAAAAAATGTCGATTCAATCTATCAAAGAGTTAAAGAACATAATATTACCTTATACCGTGACATGAAGATTAGTCACTACACTGGAGCCAATGAAATAATCAAGCAAAAAGAATTTCTGTTGCAAGATCCCAATGGATATTTGTTAAGACTTACAAACTAAAACCAAAAGCTATTTGCTATTTGCGTCGTACTAGGTTTTTCTTGCATATCTCAATACTCCATGCTACTCTTAAATAAATAATTATTTCTATGTTTATGCGTAGCTGTTAGAATAATTTTCTAACAGCTATTTCTATGAGCAAAAAACAACTTTAACTAAAAAGTCTGCTTCTTCATGTCACAGATAATTTTTGCTTATACTAAACTCTGCTCTATACGAGGTTTGTTTTATTGCTAAATTTAAATAGTTTTGGTTGAAGTTTCGACTTTCAAGAATTTTCCTTGGTTTGGGTTGCCAAGGATTTTTGGAAGTCTTTTTTTTAATTAGAAGGAGATTTTGTAATGGAATTTATTGGTTCGTTATGTTTAATTTTAATTTCAACTGCCATTGGCGGTCATTTTAGTGCCCGGCTCAATTTACCAGCCGTGATTGGTGAATTATTGGTCGGCATTTTATTAGGGCCTGCGCTACTTAATTGGCTCCAGCCAAACGACTTTATCCACTTCTTTTCTGAGATCGGGGTCGTTATTTTAATGTTTATTGCTGGTCTCGAAAGCGACCTTTCGCTACTCCGTCGTTTTATTCGGCCAAGTACTTATGTTGCTGTTGTGGGTATGCTTTTTCCTATTCTTATCGCTTACTTAACAGGCTTATATTTCCACTTTTCACAGTTGGAAAGTATCTTTCTGGGAGTGACTTTTGCAGCCACCTCCGTTTCAATTTCAGTCGTTGTCCTCCAAGAAATGAAACAACTCGATAGTTACGAAGGAACTACTATTCTAGGAGCCGCTGTTGTAGATGATGTTTTAGCCGTAATTGTTTTAAGTATCCTCATCAGTTTTTCTGGTGGTCAAGTTAATAGTAGCGGTAACAAGCAAAATCTTGTTCTTTCACTTTTGCTTCAAATTGGTTACTTTGTTTTACTTTTTGTCTTAGGTCGCTGGGTTATTCCTTATGTGATGCATTTTAGCTCCAAACTGTTAGTTCCCGCTTCTGAAACACTAATTTCATTAGTTCTTTGTCTGGGATTAGCTGATTTAGCTGATATCACAGGCTTAAGTACTGTAATCGGAGCCTTTTTTGCTGGATTAGCTATCGGTCAAACCGATTATAAAGTTCTAATTGATCGTAATATCGAACCAATCGGTTATGCAGTATTTATTCCAGTCTTTTTTGTTAGCATTGGACTTAATATGACCTTTACGGGGATTATTAATGATTTTTGGCTCTTTTTTGTTCTCTCGATCGGTGGGATTCTTTCAAAATTATTGGGCGCTGGTCTTGGTGCCAAACTAGCACATTTTTCCTGGCCAAGTTCTTTCATGATCGGTGCTGGCATGGTTTCACGAGGAGAAATGGCTTTGATCATTGCTCAATTGGGGATTCAAAGTCACTTACTATCTACTGACCGGTATTCTGCTGTGATCGGGGCTATTATTATAACCACATTGATTGCACCATTTTTACTAAGAGGAACTATTTCCAAAATAAACCACTAACATAATTCACTTAACTAGTTTTGCTAGGTTAAAAATTTGCAAAAAACACTAAATTTTAGTAGTCTGTGGTAAGTACTCTTTTTCAACACAAAAATATAGCATAGGTTGAAGCGCAAGCTTTCAAGATTTTTCTTCCAAGGGTGAGGGAGATCTTGTTAGCTTGCGTTTTTTGTCTTTTATCGTTAAGGAGAGGTGACGTAAATGGAAGTCTACCAACAAGAAAAAACATCCCTTCTCAAACAACTTCACGTTAATCCAAAAAAAGGGTTATCTGCAACACAAGTAACTGATCACCGAGAAAAATGGGGCGAAAACAAACTACCTGAAAAGAAAGAAGCTCCTTATTGGAAAGTTTTCTTGAAAAATTTTAAAGAGCCGATTGTAATCGTGCTTATGGGTGCAATTGTCCTTTCACTACTAAGCGCTTTTTATGACATTCAAGTTCAAGGTCATGTTAAAAGTGGCCGTGAATCGTTATATGAAGCAGCAGCTATTTTTATTTTGATCGTCATAAATGCCTTTTTAGGCTTTTGGCAAGAAATCAGTGCTCGTAAGAGCCTAAACGCCTTACAAGAAATGAATGATCGGCATACAACTGTTTTACGTGACAGCAAATGGCAGAGTATCCCTACAACTGAAATGGTTGTGGGCGATATTGTTAATAATCAAGTGGGTGATTTTGTCGAAGCTGATATTCGTTGGCTAGATGTTAACGAATTACAAGTGATTGAGGCCCATTTAACTGGAGAAGCTGATGCAATCGAAAAAAATACTGCGCCAATTCCCACAGAAGTTGAGGTCGGCGATCAAACAAACATGGGCTTTTCTGGCTCCACTGTCTCCAACGGACAAGGTCTCGGCGTAGTTGTTGCAGTGGGCAGCCAAACCCAGCTAGGCGATATTGCGCAAATGATCCAAGCCGTGGAAACCAAACCGTCCCCCTTACAAAACACCGTCAAGAGCCTAACTAAAACACTAATGTTAGTTTCAGCAGCTTTGGTTATTTTTACTTTTGTTGCTGGCATCATTAAGGCTGGGGAATTTACTTTTGCCTCATTTGCTGCGATTCTATCTACTTCCATTGCTTTAGCTGTCGCCTCCATTCCTGATGCCCTACCTGCTGTTTTATCCATTGTTCTAACTATTGGAGCTCGAAAAATGGCCCAAAATCAAGGCTTGATCAAATCTTTGAATAGTGTCGAAACACTTGGTGCTACTTCCTATATTTGTTCCGATAAAACCGGAACCCTAACTAAAAATGAAATGACTGTTGTTAAATATTATGCCAATGGTTTTGCTTATGCAGTCAGTGGTTTAGGCTATAATCCAAGCGGGCAAATTTCGAGTGAGGACGCTCCTTCTATTAGTAATTCACAAGATTTTTTAACCGGTGCTGTTCTGTGTAATGAATCTTCGCTTCAAAAAAATGACCATGGTGACTATGAGCCGCTAGGCACCCCGACTGAAGTTGCTTTAACTGTCTTAGGGCGTAAGGCAGGTTTAGTACGAGAAAAATTACTACAAGAAAGTAAAATAGTCCGGACCTTACCTTTTAGCAGTAGTCGTAAAATGATGAGTGTGATTGTTAAACACAATGATAAATATACTTTGTTTACTAAAGGTGCACCTGATGTGTTAATCAAACACAGCACGGGGATCCTGGTTGCTGACCAAGTCGAACAGTCAGAGCAAGCACGAACTACTTTTTTAACCACCGTTGACCACTATGCTGACGATGCTTTAAGAACTTTAGCCGTAGGGCAAAGGACTCTTAGTAAAGAAGAGGCTTTGCATGGCACAACTGAATCCTTAGAACAGTCCTTGGTGTTAACCGGAGTCGCTGGAATTATTGACCCGCCACGGGAAGAAGTTAAAACTTCTGTTAAAACCTTGCACAATGCCAATATTGAAGTCGTCATGATCACAGGAGACCATGAAAAAACTGCCCGGGCAATTGCTTTAGATCTGGGGATCATTGCAGACAAAACTGCCCCGGTCCTTAAAGGGATCGATATTGAAAAAATGAACGACGACGAACTTTTTGACAAGGTTAAAGTTACTGACGTTTATGCACGAGTCTCACCTGAGCATAAGCAACGTATCATTAAGCAATTACAACGATACCAACAGATCACCGCCATGACTGGTGACGGGATCAACGATGCGCCAGCTTTACGTGTGGCCGATATTGGTGTTGCTATGGGAATTACTGGTACAGAGGTTACTAAAGATTCGGCCGATTTAATTTTACTAGATGACAAATTCACTACCATTGAAAGAGCGGTCAAAGGTGGTCGCACAATTTATGGTAATATTAAAAACTTTATGCGGCATGAGTTAACTACCAACGTTGCGGAAGTTTTAGCTATTCTGCTCGGTTTATTATTTTTCAATCAAACTGTTGGTCATGTGCCAGGCACAACACCAACTTTGACTGCTCTCATGGTTTTATGGGTCAATATGGTCAGTGACGCTATACCGTCATTTTCTTTAGCATATGATGTCCCTGAAGATAATATCATGACACAAAAACCACGAGATCCTGCCGAATCAGTCTTAGCCAACCATGTTTGGTCACGAGTTTTAATCCGTGGTTTCTTTATGGGGCTATTAGTATTCTTAGCCTTTTTATGGGCTGCACACCAAGAAATGACCAGTCAACAAGCACAAACTGTGGCTTTTCTAACTATAGTTTATGGTCAACTGTGGCACGTTTTTGACGCGCGTAGTAGCAGAACTTTATTTGAAAGAAATCCTTTTGAAAATAAGTATTTAGTTGTTGCTGTGTTATTTGCCGGGATCAGCTCATTTCTAGTTACTATTATTCCCTTTTTCCAGCTTGTTATGGGGACAGCTTCTTTATCGTGGCCCGTTTATTTATTCGTCTTATTAGTCCCAGCAATCCCAACGTTAGTTTTATCCGGCTTAAAAGAGTTCTTTAAAATTAAAATTTGGTAGTTTCTCGTAAAAACAGTCTACGTGTTTTTAATAACTCTAGATAAGTCCCTCTTATGTTAAGTA
>NZ_AZFI01000154.1 GCF_001435755.1 Ligilactobacillus acidipiscis DSM 15836
TCATTTACACAAACTTCTTGACACTCCCAAATAAGTTGTTCTCTATGTGCTGTGTGCTTATAAGGCATGTTCTTTTTAAAGCACTTTAAAGTAGTCATGTTCCGCAAAATGGTTACTGAGTTGGTAAAATTATCCTCCTTTCTGCAGAATAACGTATAATTTTTATACAGAAAAATTTAGTTAAAAGTATAATAATTACAAGAAATCCTGCTAATATTTGTGTACCCGCTTACATTTTACCGTAACTACAGACAAAATCAAGCTTATAATAATTATTATTTATGCTAAAGATGGCTTTTAGAAAAGTTATAGAAAATGTTTGAATAAAAAAATGGGTTATAGTTTTGTATAATAAATCTCAACTATAACTTGTTTACATATACACGTACTTAAGGTATAATATATTAAACAAAACAAAGGAAAAACTTATGATAAGAAATTTCGCAGATAAGGAAACCAAGAAAATATTTAGTCAACAATTTTCTAAAAGATTACCTCAAGCAATTCAGAAAGCAACTTTACGAAAGCTAATTATGTTAGACAATGCCACAAATATCAATGATTTAAGAGTTCCACCCGCTAATCATCTGGAACAACTAGTGGGAGATCGTGAAGGACAGTATAGTATAAAGATCAATGCACAATACCGACTTTGCTTTTCTGTTGAGAACCAGAATGATTTTATCAATGTTGAAGTTGTTGATTATCACCATTAAGGGGAGTGAATATTATGAATAAGATCCCAACACCAAAAATTAGTGAGATCTTGAAAGAAGAGTTTATGGAACCGTTGAATTTTTCAGCCTATGCGCTGGCAAAAAGAATCAATGTTCCAACGTCTAGGATACAGGATATTTTACATGACCGACGGCAAATCACGGTCGATACTTCCGTTAGATTGGGCAGAGTTTTTGGAGTTTCTGACCGCTATTTTTTGAATTTACAAAATGATATAGATATTCGTAATGTTGAGGAAGCTAAAGGGAAAGAGTATGCCCAAATAAAACAATTCCAATTAGGATAAATTTGAGAGAGTACTAGGGAAAAGAGTTTCTAGTTTGACAAAAAAGGGGTTGGAGAAATCAATTTTTGATTTTTCCAACCCTTTTCTTATCAAAGCTAGTTTTTGTTTATTTAATTATTTAGTGATCTCATCGATCGAATCAAGTTCTTCTTGGTCGAAGCGGATGTTTTTGGCAGCTTCCAAGTTGTCTCGCAAGTGATCGATATTAGTAGTACCGATAATTACTGATGAAACTACTGGATCTCTTAATAGCCATGCTAAAGCCATTTGTGAGAGTGTTTGACCACGTTTCTTGGCAATGTTATTGAGTTTGTTTAAATCCTCAGTCACTTTGTCAGCACCTGCTTGCATAACATACTTGCTGGTTGGATGAATAGCGAAATCTGCCGGAACACCATCTAAGTATCTGTCACTGAGTAAGCCCTCAGCTAATGGACCATAAGCAACGATCCCGCGTTTTTGGCGCTTCATTTCATCCACAAGACCGATCCGTTCTGGACGACGGTTGAGCATGTTATACGAAATTTGGTTAACGGTATATGGTGTGCCCAAGTCATCAAACATTTTAGCAACTGTTTTGGCTTGTTCTGTATCAAAATTGGAAATTCCGATGTACAATGCTTTACCAGCACGAACAACATCGTCTAAAGCTTGAGCTGTTTCCCATAAATCAGTATTGGGATCGAAACGATGAGCGTAGTAGATATCAACATAGTCTGATTGAAGACGTTCCAAAGTACGGTCGATCGATTGTAAAATAGTCTTTCTGGACAGGAAGTGACCATATGGTCCAGGAATAGTACGATAGCCAACCTTAGATGTGATCACCAATTCATCACGGTATGGTTTTAATTCAGCGGCTAATACTTGACCTAAAAGTGACTCAGATGTGCCGATCTCAGGAGAACCATAATGGTCAGCACAGTCGAAACTAAAGACCCCCTGATCAAAAGCTTTTAAGATCACACGTTTGCGATCATACAATGGGTCGGCGCTGCTAAAGCTATGCCAGAGACCTAAAGAGATCAAAGGTAAACGCAGGCCAGTTTCACCTACTCGTCGGTGTGGTAATTTATTGTATCTGTCGTCATCTGCTACGTACATACATAATACCCCTCTCTAACAGATCTGATCCGTTCAAAAATATTTACTATAATAACAGTATAACGGTTATAACGAAAAAACTAAAATACAACGAGTTCTTGGAGCTAAAGAAATAAGAGAATCAGCTAGGTTTTATATTGTACAATTCTCACAATATTATGTAAACTATAATGTAAGAACTTTTTTGGAGGTGGTTAAATGAGCGATGTGGCGATAAGTTTCCCAGTTAAAATTACAAAACCGAAGGATGAAGATGAGCCTTACGTAGTGTATTTTCCAGATTTTGACGAGTATCTCTATGCTGAAAGTTTTTCGGATTCTTTCGTTCAGGCACAAGAATTTTTGAAAGAGCACTTGTTAGATGATGATCTGCCAGAACCAAGTGAAGTGTTGCCTTTTGCAAAAGAAGGACAGTTTACAAGTTTTGTGACCGTTCCCAAAGCCTTGGTAGATTAGTGCTCAAATTATATTGGAGAAAAGGCATTTAGGTAGGTAAAATGACGAATATTATTGGGTTTGCAGTCACTGGTTGCAAAAGCAAACTGGATTTTATAACTGAATACGAATTGAAGTAGGTCATGTATCGATTAAATTGATAGGTGGCCTATATTTTTTGTTAAATAAGAGTAAAAAAATGAATGTATCCAGGTTTTAGATACATTCAAATCCATAAATATTCCTAAATATTTTAGTTCTTTAATGCCCCAGTGATTGTGTCAAAATAATAGATTTTGCCATTTATTTTCTGATAACCATAGAGCATTTGACCGCTGGCATTGTAAAAGACAGTTTTATTTCCTTGGTTAATGTGCTGGAAACCAGTCTTCCTAGCACCGGTGACACTATCGAAGAGATACCAGTGACCGTTAATTTTTCTTTCGCCGTAGACCATCTGACCATTGGCATCGTAAAAGACAGTTTTATTTCCTTGTCTAATGTATTGGAAACCAGTCTTCCTAGCACCGGTGACACTATCGAAGAGATACCAGTGACCGTTGACTTTATTTTCACCATAAACCATTTGTCCATATGAATTGTAAAAAACAGTCTTGTGCTGATCAGAAATATATTGTAAGCCTGTTTGAAGTCGACCACCTTTATACAAGTACCAGTGACCATTTTGGGAAAGTTGGCCATTTGTAATGATCGTGGAATTATTGGGGCTAGTTAGTAAATTGTTAAATGAATGTGAAACATCTAAAAAGTTTTCGCGTAATTTTGCTTGTGAGGAAAATTGCCAACCGCCATAACCTGCTGCTTGCCATTGTTGTTCATAATATCCACTCTTAGTAGGAGTAAATGGGTATTGAGCTAGCCAAGTCCGATCTTTTCCAACGGTTGCGACGACCTGATTTAGGTATTTATAGTTTGGTCCCACATAAACACCATGGTTAGTATATCCGTGTTGACTTAAAATAGACCAAAACATTTTGAGGGCAGAGTTCATATTAAGGTTATCTTGCATAGTTTCGTCGGCTTCTATGTCAGCAAATATTAAAGTGGAATAAGGCAACTTAAAATTGTTCATGACCGAGACAGCATAGTTAGCTTCATTGCGTGCACTATTTGTATCATTAAAGCGCACAAAGTGGTAAATTGAAACGTTCAATCCTGCATTCTTAGTCAAGTTGATCTGATTCTGTGCATAGGGATTAGTATAATCATGGCCTTCAGTGGTTTTGATGATGATCGTTCTGATACCAATTTGTTTCAGGGAATTAAAATCCGCTTGTGTCATCCAATTTTGCCAAGATGAAATGTCTACAGCATCAGCGATTGTGTAACGTTTATAACCAATATTAAATTGATCAGGGGAAATTGTCCTAGTCAGTGCAGCGATGCGTGGCTGGTTTGAAACAGTTTGACCATTTTGTTTGTCATTTTGACCATTGTTTTTTTCGTTTTCTTCTGAATTTTGGCTGACGTTTCCTGTAATTGTGTCAGTTTTAGATGTTGTTTCAACTGCTGAACTTGAACTAGCATCACTGTTTGTCACTTGTGTAGTCTCAGATTTAGATGAACTTTCGTCCATGATGTTTGAAGGAGCTTGTTCATTTGTTCCTGGAGCTGCTGGCTCACTAACATTAGTTTCTGATTCTTGCTGTGCTGTGTTGTTGTCAGTTTCAGCGTCATCAGCATCTTTAGCACTATTATTATTGCTTATATTCTCAGTTGATTCAGACTCTTCCGCTTTGGATACGCTTGATTGTGTATCATGGTTATGTAAAGCGACTTCATTTTTGCCAGAAGGACTGCTTTCCATTGAATTTACTTGGTTAGTTGTGAGTTCATTTGGTACTTCAGCTGCATGAGTGCGCAACGAAGATGTCAATAATGCACCACTAACACTTAGCGTTGTAATACCTGTGGTTAAAAGTGCTTTCTTTATTTGATAATGCCGAGCATGCTTTTTTAAATTGCTTCTTTGTTTTGAATTCAAAAATTAACCTCCCAATATTATTTATATACTATAAACCATACTAATTATGTTAATGAAATTTTTAACAGCGGTCAATGAATTTTTCAAAGCGTCAGAAGATGAAACCAAATACATTAAGCAGAA
>NZ_AZFI01000155.1 GCF_001435755.1 Ligilactobacillus acidipiscis DSM 15836
TGTTGCACTTCAATTTTAAATCCGGCTTTTGCAAAAATCTCAATTAGTTAAGGGAAAAACCTTGTGCATCTAAAGCAGTTACGACTTTATGATGCACTTTTGCATTATTGGTATGATCAGAAAATGTATATGCCATATACAATGCTTTAATAGAATCACTAGTCCATTTACCTATTTTCCCAGCCAAAGCAAAAGCTAGATTACAGTACAATATATCGACAGGACCAGAAATCAGTTTCTTCTGGGCATAATCAATACCTAACTGTGCAAAGTGAATTGCTTTCTCATATTGTTTAGTCTCGAGATAATAAAAGGAAGCGTTTGTTCAAATTGTGAGAGCTGCATAATCATATTTTTCAGAGTCAAACTTTTGAAAAGCTTCTACTGCAAGATCAGTATAGTAACTTGCGGCTTCTAATTGGCCTTCACACAAATACTGATAGCCCAAGTCGCTAGCAACCAATGGCCACAAAACACCTAATTTTTGCTGTCCTTCCTGTAAGATCTTATTATAAGTAAAAATCGTGTCGGAACGTTCGCCAGTGCTGTGTGCAGCGATCCAGGCTCTAGTAAATTCCAAAAATAATTGCTGGTCTGGTCTGATATAGGTCTTATCGTTGATCTTCTCTAAAAATTCGCTTCCTGCTTCATATTGTTGATGAATCAAACGAACACTCGCAGCTAAGATAATTTCCCCAGCATCAACAAATTCATCAGTTTCGACAGCTTCGGCAAAGCTTAAGTTTAAGCGTGTCACAATTTTCTCCAAGGTTTCTCCAGAAGGGGTTGACGATCTTGTTTCGATCTGGCTGATCATGCCTTGTGAGGTAATGCCCTCAGCTAATTCGTTCTGAGACATTTTAAGTTCTTTTCTTCTTTTACGAATTAATTCACCGTTGATCATTTCATTGTTCCTCTCAGTAAAATTATTATATTGATCGATCTCGCTTTACTTGATTGCAGATCCACAGTATTCTTTATTATACACACAATCAGCCGATTCGACCATGGTATCATAGACATTTATCGGCATCTGTCAAGTAGTTGATCGTTTAATTTTGACGCACAAAACTTGCTAATTTTTAGCTTTTTACAAGGGATAAAAACTAGACAAAAAACATGTAATAACTAAAAGGTTTAGCAAAATGGCCAACAGCAGCCAAATGTAAGAATAGTTCATGCAGCACTTTTAGGATAAATCTTTGCCAGTTTTGCCTTTCAATACTGCTGGCTAGTTGGCCGGGGCCCGGTCACACATCTTAGTCACTTCTTATTGTGCACTGCGGCTCGGTTACGCAACAATAGAAGTTATGAACAAAAATTTACCGTCCTTTCTACTCCGACGTATAAAAAAGCCGTCCTAATTTCGGGCAGCCATTCTTTTAAACTAGTTCGTTTTTTGTGAGGTCTACCTTGTAACATATTTGAAAACCATACTTATCGCGCACGATAGCGTAATACAAGGTAACTCCAGCCTCCTTGAGCATTTTAACATCTTCCAGGCGACCGTCAACTTGCGCAGCATGTAAAACCTCTTGGACGCGTTTTCTGACAGCGCGGCCCTCCACAAAAGAACCGAAAAAGTCACCATTTTTTTGCACACACAATCTCTCCCTTACTTATGGCAGCTGGTCGTATAGTGTCACTTTTTCATCATAGAAATTATCTCGCAAATTAACTAGCAACTTTCCGACTGATTCATGAAATTCCTGCCAGTTTTCACCATCTTTTGTCTGATCTTTTTGGCCATCAAAGTAAAGAACACCATAAGAGCCATGGACTTGACCTTGGTCAGAATTCTCAACTAAAAATCCCAAAGAATTTCCTAAAATCACCGTATAAACGATGGCATCGTCTTTTAAATTAAAATTTCTAACGAATCGCAGAGTAACGTTATTACGAGAAACAAGTCGTGTTAATTCGGGGACCTCGCGCAGCATTGTCCGATAGACCATCGCTAACTGCGCAAAATGTTCCAGATCACGCCGTGGGATCTCCTCGCCTTTTTCATAACCATAGATATGCGTACTTGCACGCAACTCATCCTTGTAAGTTACTCTATTTTTTCCAGAAAGAGCTACAATATTGGTCAAAGTGTTCTCAAAATAACTTGCCATGTTATCATTGCGCCTCTTTTCATAAATTCAGAATCCATCTGTAATCAACAACCCTTAACCCTTGTCACCTTTATTTTAACTCATAAGGATTTTTTTATCTTGTCTCACGCTCACATATCAAGTTTTTTGCGAACTCTTAAACATTGGTCTTGCAAGCAATAAAGCGTATTAGATCCTACCGCTCACAAAATCAATATTGACATTTACTCATTTTCCCCTTAAAATTCTAATAATATTATAATAAAAATACATAAAATGTGTTGGTCAGGTGTTTTACTGGTATCCTCTAACGGATTTTTAGCAGACACTTCTTACTTCCACATTCATGGGAGGAAACTATATGTTTAAAAAGTACACAAGGATCCCCTTGATTGGGCGTATACTTGTCGGCATTGTGATCGGTGTTCTTGCAGGAGTTATGTTTCCTTCTTGGACCTGGATCGACTTGTTAGGCGATCTCTTCATCGGGGCCTTGAAGTCTATTGCACCGCTCTTAGTGTTTTTAGTGATCATGGCGGCAATTTCGGGCTACGAAAAAGGCGCGGACAACCATTTTGGAACAGTAATTATTTTATATTTAGGTGCCACTTTCTTATCGGCAGTCGCTGCCGTGGCTGCATCTTATTTTTTCCCGATCAAACTTGTGCTGTCAAAGGCCACTACAGCCAATGCTGCCGGTGCTCCCAAAGACTTGGGTTCGATCGTTCATGATCTTTTAACCACAGCCGTTTCGAACCCAGTGCATGCCGTGATGAACGGTGACTACTTGGCAATTTTATTTTGGGCTGTCTTAGTGGGGATCGCCTTGCAAACTGTCAGCAAGAAGACCCGCGACATCGTTGGCGACTTCTCCAAAATGATCGGTAATGTGGCAGGCTGGATCATCCAATTTGCACCATTTGGTATCATTGGTTTGATCCACAAGGCACTGGTCGAAACAGGAACTAGGGGCGTTGTTCATTATGGTCAATTAGTCTTGCTACTAGTTGGGACGATGATTTTTGTTTACCTAGTCGTCTATTCCTTGATGGTTTGGGTCTTGACCCGCCAAAATCCGTTTCCACTGGTCTTTTGGACACTAAAGGTTTCCGGGATCCCCGCTTTCTTTACGAGAAGTAGTGCAGTCAATATTCCGATCAACTTAGAAGCTTGTCAGGATCTGGGTCTAAACGAAAAAAGTTATGGTGTTTCGATCCCACTAGGAGGATCCGCTAACTCTGGCGGAGCTGCGATCACGATCTCGATCATGACACTGGCAACGACTCACACGCTGGGAATGCAATTTTCATTTCCACTAGCACTGATCCTCTGTTTCTTAACAGCGATCGCTTCGACCGGTGTTTCCGGCATCGCTGGCGGTTCGTTGTTATTGATCCCGATGGCCTGCAGTTTGTTTGGCATCAGTAATGATATTGCCATGCAAGTCGTTGGTATCGGCTTTGTGATCGGAGTTATTCAGGATTCTGTCGAAACAGCGGTTAATTCGGCTTCAGATCTCTTGTTTACTGCAGCCGCAGAGTATGGTGATCTGCGTAATGCAGGACATCCTGTCAACATTAAAGATGCTGTCCATCAAGCCAACAGGGCTCGAGCTTAAGCAAATATTACGACATTAGGCATGACCAAGGAATATTTCTTTGGTCGTGCTTTTTTATTGGAAAATAATGCAAAGGATTTGAACTGATAGCGCTTCAATGTTACTCTAGTGTTGTTAAATCGTGTGCGATTGTTTTGGCGTATGTAGTTTAATTTTTGACGGATGACTGACAAAAGGTATTTTAGAAAGGAGCTTTTCAATGAGTTTGGATTATGATTCAATGAAAAAAATCGGTGTTTCTCGTTCTGTGAATACTGGTGGGCGTGAAGGAGAATCCATTGCCCCCGATGGCAGTTTTTCAGTTAAAACTTCCATGGCTAAAAAAGAAGGAACAACTACACCAGAAATGTTATTTGCAGCTGGTTTTGCAGCTTGTTTCAACAGTGCCATGTCCTTTACGTTGACCAAAGCCGGCAAAGGTGACCTACACAGGAATGTTACGGCTAATGTTGATCTTTATGCCGCTAGCCAAACCGATTTTAACTTAAAAGTTAGACTTGTAGGTCATATTGATGGTGTTGATCCGCAGGAAACACGGAAATATATGGAAGAGACCGCCAAAGTTTGCCCATACTCCAAAGCAGTTGCAGGTAACATTGACGTCGAAGTTTCTGCAGAATAAGATCCGCCAAAGCCCCCCCTTTCTTTTCAGCGGGGGGCTTTTTAGTCAGTTCCACGTTGCAGAAGCTTATGCTTAACTAACTTCATCAACAAGTCGCAAAACACGACTTATTGCTAAAGCCTGTTAACGCTCGGCTTATAACCGCATTGCTCCACCCTGTTATTTTAGTCAGGTTACGTGAGACAGAAAACTCCGCCTATCTGACATTAGCTCCACATCGCAAAATGCGTGATCAGAATCTAATTTCCAATAGTGCTCACTTTCTCCCGGCTCACTACACCTTGTTATTCTTAGTCAGGTTGCGTGAACCAAAAGTCTGTGCCTATCCAACTT
>NZ_AZFI01000156.1 GCF_001435755.1 Ligilactobacillus acidipiscis DSM 15836
TGCTTGGAGAACTTATGGTGAATAATTCAGGGAGTTATTGTCGTGTTATTGGTTGCTATTTTTTCAGCATAAGAAAAAGACCATATTGCTACTCGTTTATAGCCATATGGTCTTTTATATTAGTCAGCGAATGGTGCTTTGCCTAGATAAGCACTGATCATCCAAATATTCTTATCGGTTTCATCCTTGAAGCCATTAAGCATATCTTGAGTTGGGAAGTCTTTTTCTTCGTCAGTAACTTCGATTCCTTTTTGGTATTGGTCACGTAGGTACTTGAATTGATCAACTAGCCGTTGCATGAATTCAGTCATCGTTAATTGATCAAAAGCGACTTTGTCATCTGGTAGGCCAGTATTTTCAATGAATTCGTGAGTTGTTGCCAGTGGGCTGCCGTTTAAAGCAATCAAGCGTTCTGCAATTTGATCGAGCTGTTCGCTTAGTTGATCGCCATATTCGTCCATCAGCGGATGGAGACGGAAGAAGTTTTCACCGCGCATATACCAGTGTGTTTGTTGAACGTTGACCTTTAATTGGCTGATATCGGCAATCAGTTGATTGAGTTGTGCTTTTGATTTTGGAAAGTCATAATTGTAAGTTGTCATAATGAACCCCTCTTCATAACTATTGGTTACACTAATACTATAACAGTTGTGAAAGCGTTTTTCAAATCAAATACTTGTGGTCCATTGGCGGTATAAATCTTCGATAATTGCTACGGTGTGGCAGGTGAGTGTCGGCGTCATAACTGGGCTAGTCAGTTGATGTTGGGACCAGAGTTGATTAAAGTGCTGAATCTCAAAAACAAATTCGCTATTTTGAGTGACCTGTAACGAAGTGGCGTGGCCAGTATTATCATATAAAGTGGCGTTGCTGGCCTTCCAGTAGTCAGGAATCACGATTTTACCATGACTGCCATAAATGATCATTCTGCTAGGTAGTGGTGTTTTGGCGGTGATGAATAGGTGGACTAAAATATTCTTTTCAGTCTGCAGGATCACATCACTTTGTTGATCAGCTGCTGGTGCCTGTCGCTGACAGAGGCCGTGATAACTAGTAAAGCGTTGCGCTAATAAGTATTGAATATAGTCTAGCGGGTAGGCGGCGCTACCATGAAAAGCACCACCACCGGCGGTAATATCTTGGAACCAAGCAATTTTAGTACCACCAGGATGATAACTTTGGGCATCGATCCAACTAACTTCACCGATCGCACCTTGCTGCAACAGTTGCTTGATTTTTTGAGTCAGTGCTAGAAAAACTGCCTTTTGAGCGGCCATTAATGTCACTTGATGCTGTTGAGCTAGAGTAAATAAATTTTGGGCTTGATCAAGGGTCAGCGTGAACGGCTTTTACAGCAATACGCTTTTACCATGGTTAATGGCTAATTTTGCACCAGCATAGTGACCGCCATTATAAAGGGGAATGTAGATTACATCCAAATCAGGATCAGCGACTAATTCGGCATAACTGCCATACGCCCGCGGAATTTGATTGGCATGGGCAAATTTTTGTGTACGAGATAGATTGCGTGTGCCGATTGCTAAAACTTGTGCAGCTCCAGCTTCACGTAAGCCTGCGATAAAACGAGGCGCGATTTGTGCGGCGCCCATGATGCCATAGTTAATTAGTTGCACTTAGATCACCTCGAATAATGATTTAACTCTAACGTAGCAGTTTAGAAAGCGCTTGTACAGTGTGATAAACAAAAAACACGCCGTTATGCGTGTTTTTCGGTTAAAATTGGCCGTTGGGAATACCCGGACCTGTGTTGGTTTCAGTGCCAGTTGTATTATCGTAAGTGTTGGTAGTATCGCTACTGCTGTAGGTACTGCCATCACTATAGGTGCCAGTGTCATAATCGACGGTACTATCGGAACCATAAATCGTGTATGTCGTATTTGTAACACCGTCAAAGTATGGATTTGCCTTATTTAGCTCGGTTTCTTTATTGCTGACAGTTTCAGCACTTAAGTTTAATTGTTTACGTAATTTTTTCGAGATGCGATTGATTTCTTTAGTTGAAGCAATCTGGTAGGAACTACCGTTGATATAGGCATCTTGACCTTGTAGTTGATCAGAGAACACGTTAGTCGCTGCTGAACGATAATTAGCCGCCAAGCCCTTCATATCAGAAAAACTAAGATCTGTTTGTAGGTTGTTTTGAACAACACTGAGGATCTTTTGATAATTAGCGACTCCGTTTAATGACAATAGTTTCTTGGTGACAGCCTTGATCACTTGTTGTTGTCGCAATTGCCGCCCGTAGTCACCCTTAGGATCGTCGTAACGCATCCGGGCAAAGGAGAGGGCTTACTTACCGTTCAGGTGGTGGGTTCCTTTCTTGATCGTAATGTTATTAAAGGTGAAGGTCAGATTACTCGTGACCGTAACGCCGCCAACGGCATCGACAATTTTAGCTAAGCCACCCTTATTCAAGGTTAAATAATAATTAATTGGAATATTTAATAGCTTGCTGACGGTTTTTTTAGCGGTTTTGGCACCACCAATTTCGTAAGCAGAGTTGATTTTCTGAATACTACCTGAATTATGCATATGCATCAAATTGATTGGCCAAATTATCAGTTTTACGTAATTTCTCTATATTCACGACTTGGGCTAGTCATGACTAGCCAAGTTTGACTTAATTTAGTTAGTTTGATTAGTTTTCATACTTGATCGCGTCAAAAAAGTAGCCACTAATCCCTTGGTCAAACACAATAATTTTAAAAGTAACTGCGCTATTTTCTTAGTTGGTCACTAGGGGGCTTAACGTGTGAATGTTAGCTAATAAGGCTTCGATCTGCTGGCTAAAGACGTTGCTTTGCGCCAGATGAATGATTATTTTTCCGGCGTGACGGGCTAGTTTTCCAGCAACGTGAAAGATTTGAAAGCGTAGTGTACTAATGGTCGTGTTGCGCTGCTCTTTTGGTAAGGCCATTAACTTCATCAAGGCAATCAAGTTATAGGCAATGCCGCTGATGGTTGCCCGCGCAGCATTGGCAGTAAAGCTGTGGCTATTCGTCTTATCCATAAAAAAGCCTGCTTTACTTTCTTTGATCAGGTTTTCCATGGCCCCACGCTTTTGATAGGCTAAGTACAATAATTTGACCCCGGCTTCAGTCATATTAGTGACCACATATTGCCGTTCAAAGAATAGTTCGCCTACTTGATGCGTCGATTTTACTAGGACGCGCCGATTAATCGACCAGCTCTTGGCCGCGTAGTTGAATTCACCATAGATGACCGAATTCTGATCAAAATGCTTGGGCACTACTGGTGTGAATTCATCAGCTAGTTGGTCTAAAGCGGCGTTTCGCTTCAGGCGGATCACATATTTTACATCATAAAATTCGCAGAGCGTATAAAGCTCAGGCGTCGCAAAACCACTATCACCGCGTAAAATCAACTGAACATCAAACGGCAATTCGCAAAAAGCGCGAAGGTCGGGGCTAAGAATTCTTTGACACCAGTGCTGGTGTACTGATTGCCTGGACGTTGCTTGATTCCTAAAAGCAAATTCAGCTGCGCGATATAGGCCACTAGCGGATGGAAACCAGTAACCCCATAATGCGCATTGAAACTAGCAGCTTCTTGATGACCAAAGATATCACAATGCGTCGAATCAACATCAAGCATGACCGTGTCAATATGGTTAGTCCTGATATAATCGAGCGCCAAGGTTAAAATCAAACGGTTCAAGTGCAGAACATCATCACAAGTTAGCGCACTTAAAAAACGAGAAATAGTCGGTTGTGGTGCTAAATCAGTCGTCCCATGGACCTGTTTCATGACTGGGTCGTTGTAGCGCGTCGGCCGCGACATCATTGCCGTAACCGGCAATATTCAGTTCCAGCATTTGATTGAGTAAGCTAGTTTTAGAATAATGAGGGCCAATACGTTTTTCGCTTAATTGTGCCGCCGCTTGATCAATAATTTGGTCAAGACCAGCTGCGTGCTTAAATTCGGCGTAAAACAACAGGCCTGCGTTATTTGAAAGTTGAACATCATCAGTCTTAATTTTGATTTTAGGGTTGAATCGCAGTTGGGGTTCGTGTAAGTTAGTCATGAGGCATCTCCTGTGTTCGTTATTGTTTGGTCGCTATAACAATAACACGGAAGGTGCTTTTTTGGTACACCATTTTGGTGAAACCCTCAATCAAAGATAAAACTATGGTGTAGCAGCATTCTCGTTAAGGTTTAGGAAAAGATATGCATAATTCAGGGATAAGTAAATTGTTGTCCAAGGTAATCATAAACGATCCTATCTGGTGTCTGTTCTCCCCACTGATCTATTTGCTCTAAAATACTTCTTACTCGTTGCATAACGTTCACTTCCATCAACAAAATATTCAAGTCCTGTGAAAAATCAGAATTCGTTGTAAATAAATTTTGGCTGCCCTACACCACTATAGCTATATAAATATATGACTCCTAAAAAAATAATCAAATAAAGTACAGTTTTTAAAATGAATTGTGCTGTCGCAGAACACCATATTTTTTTCAAAAACACCTCAACTCCATTAATTTATTATTGTTCTTGTCATTAATCTCCTTTACTAGATTAGATTAATTGTAACTAAAGGTTGAAAGTTAAAGAATACTTG
>NZ_AZFI01000157.1 GCF_001435755.1 Ligilactobacillus acidipiscis DSM 15836
CACATTTCTACTTGTAACACTTACTTTGCCAGACTTTGCGTCACATTCTAACTTATGACTCTTACTTTCACCGACTTTGCTCCATTTCAAATGACCCGCACTTAAGACAACAAACACCTTGTTTGACATGACGCTGAGATCATGTTCAAGCCGATATGCTGGCACAAAATAGCGGCTCAAAGCTGCCTTCCAACATATATTATGTGAAACGTTTGTGGAAAGGTGCAACCGTGTCAGCCAAGCACAGGCTTCAGCAAAATTCATGATCTCAATACGCACAGGTGGATCGATCACATCAAGCTCAACATCACTGCCCACAAACACTAAAACACTTTTAACAGTCATTTGTACTAGCTGATCACTCAAACAGCAGGCAACTATGTCTTGTGCACGTGTGATCTGTTCAAAAATATTATGGGACAACACCTGCCTATCATAATACCAGCAGCCATCATGATATTGATAGTGTCAATCGTAATTTTTGACATCTACGATATACAAAGTATCACCACTGACAAGTAATTTGTCAATTTGACAGCGACTGCTTTGATAATCTAAATTCACATCATCTAACAATCTGTCGGTATTTTGCAAAATGTTAAGCGTTCACTCTCCTTGATAACCGGCAAGTGCGCTTTGCAACTCTTGTCGTTCTTTTCTGGTCATCTTGACCCGTTGTTCTAAGGTTTGCAAGTATTGCAATTCTAGTGCTTCCATATGCATTAGCTCACCTCCTACTAATAAATATGCAATTAGTAGGAAAATTGATTTTTTACAAACGTTTGATCTCGGCGCGTAAAATGAAAGGTGCACATAGGGTCGTGACGACAATTGCCCCGATCACTGCAGAATAATTGTCAGTCGATAACAAATGTGCGTTAAAACCCAACTGTGCGATGATCAAAGCCATTTCTCCGCGCGAGATCATGCCCGCACCGATCATTGAAGAACTGATAAAATTAAACTTAGCTAAACCAGCACCTAAACCTGCACCCAGCCATTTGGTCAGCGTGCCGACTACTGTCAGCGCCAAAAAAAGCCAGAAATTTTCAATCAGTCCAGTAAAGGTCATATTCAAACCCACACTGACGAAAAACACCGGAATGAAAGCGGCATAACCGATCGGTTCGATCTTACGGTCAATTTTTTGCCGGTAGTTGGTTTGCCCAACAGCTAAACCGGCAAAGAATGCACCGATCGCACTGCTTAAGCCAACTTTTTCTGCCAAGTATGCAGCACCCAAACACAAGATCAACGCCATCACTGTCTCAGAAACCGGCACTAACCACTTATCGCCTAAACGCATCAAATTCGGAACAAGCCAGCGACCAGCAGCAAAAAGAACCATGAAAAAACCGACCTGCAACAGTAAACTCAACCACAACGGTAACTGGTCGTCCGTATTGATCTTGCTGCCGGCTAAACTGACCAAAACACTCAGCACAATGATCGACAACACGTCATCCACTACAGCTGCACCTAAAATCGTCGTTCCTTCTGGCGTGTCTAATTGACGCATATTTTTCAAGACCTCAACAGAGATCGATACCGAAGTGGCAGCGAAAATCACGCCCAAAAACATATTTTCCAAATGATTTAAACCAAAAAATTGTCCTACTAAATAGGCTCCGCCGAGCGGTAAGACCATCCCACAAACGGCCACCAGCAAAGATGGCGTTAAATATTTCTTGAGCAATGCCAGATCACTTTCTAAACCTCCAATAAACATCAAAATCACGACACCGATCTCAGAAAAGATCTCAACAAAATTTCCGGGATGAACCCAGTTAAGAACTGCCGGGCCAATGACTACCCCAATCAACAACTGCCCGATGACAGGTGGAAAATTCAACCGTGCGCTGAAGTGACCAGCCAGCGCCGTTGCAAATAAAATCAAACATAACGTACCAATTGCTTCCAAATCCATCTTTCCTTTCAAATTCATGCAACAAAAAAAGCCCGCCTCCAAGCCGCCCTAGCAACCCAAACTAGGACTCAATTCTTGAAAGCCACGGCTCCAACCGATTTATTTCTCTTTACGTAATATCCTAGCATTAGTGTTTGCAACAAACAATATTTAATTACTTTACTTTTAGTGCCTTCTTAACTATGCTTAATTGGAAAGAAGTTATTACTGGAGGGTTTTATTATGCAACAACGAATTGCAGTGATCTCAGATAGCCACGGAAACTCCACCGCTTTGCAAGCCGTAGTTTCAGATGCGCAAAAGCTTGGTGCAAATGAGTTTTGGTCACTGGGCGACATGGTTCTGGGCGGCGCAACATCTGAAGAATGTCTGCAAATTTTAGACCAGATCAATTTGACTCAAGTTTTACTGGGCAACTGGGAGGATAACTTTAGCAAAGAATTAACCCATCCCAACTATGACATCAGCGACCCATCGACGGTTTATTTCACAATGTTAGTCAAATTTGAAAGTGAACATTTGAGTAAAGAACACCAAGAAAAAATCAAGCATTTGCGCATGACTGTCAGAAAAAAAGTCGGCAAATTGATTTTTTCCTTAACGCATAATTTACCAAACTATAATTTTGGACATACACTTTATCCCGACCAAAACCAGGATAACTTCGATCAGCTGACCTTAGACCAAGAGATCGACATTGCAATTTTTGCACATATCCATAGCCCCTTGTGGCGTTACAGCCGCACGGGGCAAATCATTTTGAATCCTGGTTCTGTCGGTCGTCCATGGGATCCGCGCGGCAAGCTTTTGCAAAACCGAGCTGCCAGTTACTTGCTTTTAACCGTCTCAGAAAACGGACTCGATGATGTCAATTTCCGCAGAGTCGCTTATGACCCAGAGATCGAATTGCGAAAGGGCAAAAATAACGGCTTCCCCTATGTCGAGCTGGAACAAAAAATACTATTAACTGGAAATTCCTCCACACATAACAGGCCACTATTAAAGAAGATCAACGCTAAGCACCATTACAATGAGGAGGCAGCTGAATTCTTAACACAAATAAAAAAAATATACTGATCCGACATGCTCGTCTTTTTACGAAAGCATGTTTTTTTATGTGCGCAAAAAACCCCCAAGTCTGTTTCCGACCTGAGGGCTAAAGCATTTTTGCTGTTTTTTTAACGTAATCAATAATTATAGGGAGGTTATTGGTTACAAAATATATTGTAACAACCATTTCCTGGTTTGTTAACATCTGAATAAAAAAATTTAAATATAACCACTCTGCGAATTTTCTTAAAATAGTTGCAGGCCATTACCTACCAAAAAATTAACTGCTGACACCAATAAAATCAGGAGTATGGCAATAAGGTGAGCCTTTTTGTGGTTTGCCATCAACGCGATATATTCACGTAAAAAAGCGTTCGGAATGAAAAAGTTACTTGTTTTCGCACCAATACCATCGATATGCAAACCCACATAACGTGCATAACCTGCGGCACGAAAGGTATGGTAATCACTGGTTGAAAACAACCCCTTGTTTAAATCGATCTGTTTTCTGGTTAGTATTTTCTTGGAAAATGCCATATTCTCATAAGTGTTCTGCGACTTTTTTTCCGCCAAACATTTGTCAGGATGAGCCCCATGAGCTAAGGCATATTGCTTCATTGCAACACCCTCAGGGATCGTTTCATCGCCGCCCTGACCGCCAGAAAAAATCAACCACGGATACTGACCCGTCTTTTTCTCTTGAGCAGCGGCGAAATCCAACGCCCGCTGGATCCTGGAAGCCAACAAAGGTGAAACCTAATCTCCATCCAACAGCCCTGCTCCTAAAACGATAATATAATCCTGATCATAGTGCGGGCGATAGAGACGTGTGATCAAAAAAGACGTAATAAACGCTAAAAACCAAAAAATCAAATAAAAAATGACTGGTACGACAAAAGCATTGTACAAAGTCACTGAGTTTTTGGAAAATAAATCTTGGTCAATTGCCCGCATCAATGGCAGAACAACGATCACCATGATCCCTAGGCCTAAGGTCAACATGTTTCCCAGCGTGTGGCTTTCTTTACGCCAGACCGTAAAGGCATTCCACAACAATAGCACACCTTATAGCGTGTATAAGAGCAACAGTGGGATCGAGATGATCACTAGGGTCCAAACCAACAGGGAATTGAGCCACTTAATATTAGACGTTTCGATCACAATGATCATAGTCACACCGCTAGCAAGCAGTGCCATATTACAAAGTGCTCCATTCAATAACCTAAATTTATTTTGATGGAGGCTTACACCCAGTAAACCCAGACAAAGCAGTGTAAAAATTATTCCTCCACTGACAAAAATTGTAAATTGACTCATTAAAAATACCTCGATCACCGTAAGATTATTTTACCTGCCAGCCCTTGTTAGCTGACCAAACTAGTTTTACAAGAAATCCGTGTTTTTTCCAAATTAGAGATTTATTTTGCAAAAATCCCCGAATTGTCAAATCAAGTGCAACATACCT
>NZ_AZFI01000158.1 GCF_001435755.1 Ligilactobacillus acidipiscis DSM 15836
TTATTTCTAACTTAATTTGACATTTCAAGAGACAAAAAGTATGAATAATTCAGGGTTATTATTATTCTAAGAAGTTTATAATTTTATTAACAAAAAGTGGAATGAACAGCCGTTTGAAATAAATAGTTGTTTAAGGAGGTCTTCATAAATGTATCTTTTTAACCATAAATTAGTCACGGTTTCAACACTTTGTTTGGTACTGTTTTTGACAGCTTGCGGATCAAACAACAAGAATGATAAAGCTGATAAACAGGTCTTGAATTGGAACGAAAAAACTGAGTTGCCAACGATCGATCCGTCGTTGGCAATGGATGGTACCAGCTTTGATATGTTAAATAATAGTATGGATGGACTATATCGCTTAGGTAAGAAATCGAAGATCACGCCGTGCTTGGCAAAGTCAGCTAAGGTTTCCAGTGATGGTCTAAAGTACACTTTTCAGCTGAGAAGGAATACTAAGTGGAGTAACGGCGACACGGTGACTGCTAAAGATTTTGTTTATTCTTGGAGGAGGACCGTTGACCCGAAAACAAATTCCGGCTACGCTTATTTATTCGATGGAATAAAAAATGCGACTGATATAAGTAATGAGAAAAAAGAGGTTGATTCACTTGGGATCAAGGCCGTGAGTAAGTATAAACTTGAAGTCAGCTTAGATAAACAGATTCCTTATTTCAAACTATTGATGGGCTTCCCCATCTTTTTCCCACAAAACGAAAAAGCTGTTCAAAAATATGGCAATAAATATGGAACTGCTTCGAAATACATGGTTTATAATGGTCCCTTCAAAATGTCCGGTTGGACAGGTACTAATTTAAATTGGAAATTGATCAAAAACCCAACATATTGGGATAAGAAAGCCGTCAAACTTTCTCAAATCAATTTTAAGGTTAATAAAAGCACGACAACATCTTATAATTTGTATCAATCGCGCAAGTTAGATGAAACTGAATTGAGTGCTGAACAGGCTAAGGCATTAAACAAGAAGAAAGGCTATCAAGTTTTGCCTTCTGCAACCACATATTATTTGGGATTCAATAAAGAAAATCACAGCGGCCTTGAGAATAAAAAAATCAGACAGGCCATTTCATATGCGATCGATCGCAAGCAATTCGTTAATAAGGTCTTGGGTAATACTGGTGTGGTCTCCAAAGGAATCGTTAGTTCGAAGTTAGCTAGTTATCAAGGAAAAGACTTTGCGGATGAAGCACAAACAACAGCCGGTGTGTCTTATGATAAAGATAAGGCTCAAAGGTTGTTAAAAGAAGGCTTAAATGAGATCGGCAAAAAAGAATTGAAGTTAAACTTACTGACAGATGATACAGATGCAAATAAGAAAAATGTTGAATTTCTACAAAGCCAGATCGAAGAACATCTTGACGGAAAAGTTAAAATCTCAACGACGAGTGTGCCATTTAAAACCCGACTTGCACGGTCTACAGCAGGAGATTATGATTTAGTTTTGCAATATTGGGGGGGCTGATTTTGCTGACCCGATCACTTTTTTACAGATCTTTTCAGGAGATAATCCTTCGAAAACAGGTGGCTGGAAAGACGCGACATTTGATAAGTTGATCAAAGATTCGATGACTGTTCATTCGATGGACCAAGGAAAACGGTGGAATGACATGCTCCAGGCTTCGAAAATATTAAGTGAACAACAAGTTATTACCCCTCTTTATCAAGCAAAAACGCCAGCCATGATCTCCCCGAAAGTTAAAGGCCTGATCATGAATACAGCTGGAGTATCTAATAACTGGAAATACACTTATATTAGTGAGTAAAGCCAGTGTGCTTTTTAAAATTCTAGTATGTTATGATAGTGCTAACTAAAAAAGAGCAATATACGGGGGGATCTACATGGGTTTGAATAAGGCGTTCTTGGATCGGATCAGTGATACTAAGCCGGGGAAAAATAATCTGATCACCGATGTTCCAGGAGTAACAGTGGGACAACACACGATCATCACAGAGCGGTTAAAAACAGGAGTTACAGTAGTTGTTCCCACGATGGATAATATATTCGAGCATAAACTCGCTGCAGCTGGTCAGTTGATCAATGGTTTTGGTAAAAGTACAGGATTAGTCCAAGTTGAAGAACTCGGTACGCTTGAAACACCGATCGTCTTAACTAATACTTTGTCGGTCGGCGTTGGTTATAATTATTTGGTCAAAAAAGCTTTAGCGGAAAATGAAGAGATCGGATTAGCTACTGGGACCGTGAATCCAGTGGTGATGGAATGTAATGATGGAGCAGTCAATAATATTCGCGACCTCGGGGTAACCGAAGAAGATTTTGCCCGAGCTTTTGCTGATCGCGGCGAGTGTTTTGAAGAAGGGTGTGTTGGCGGAGGAACAGGCATGTGCTGTTATGATCTTAAAGGCGGGATCGGTTCTGCTTCACGCCAGATAGAAATTGATGGACAGACCTTTACAATGGGGGCCTTAGTGATGTCAAACTACGGTTATGTTTCTGACTTGGATATTTATGATCATCAGGTCGGACATAAAATCAGTCAATTGCCTGAATATCATAAACGAGATGAAGATGGCAGTATCATTACTATTATCGCGACAGATATTCCATTTAATTCACGTCAACTGAAGCGGATCGCCAAACGTTCCAGTGTGGGGATCACTAGAACAGGTTCTTTTATCGGCAATGATTCTGGTGAGATCACCTTGGCTTTTTCGACAGCTAACAAGATCGAGCATTCACCTAAACAGCAACTATCAATGCAAAAGGCTATCTCTGATGATCAAATGGATCGTTACTTTAGAATGACAGTTGCAGTGGTTGAAGAAGCAAACTTAAGTTCTTTGGTACATGCTAAGACAACAATTGATCGTAAGGGACAACAACGTTTAAGCTTGGCAGATGCCCTCGCTAAGGTCCAATTACAAGCGCAGGGTACAGACAGTGATGTAGCAGAGTTACAAAAAATGTTAGGCTTAATATAAAAACAAGGCGGAGAAACTCGATCAGAAGACGAGTACTAGGGGACTTTAACACCATATTGCGAACTTGGCAATGTGGTGGTGAAGTTGGCTAGGCACAGTGTTCTGAGTTTCGGAGCCTGACTAATAAAAACAAGGCGGAGAAACTCGATCAGGAGACGAGCACTAGGGGACTTTTGACACCATATTGCGAACTTGGCAATGTGGTGGTGAAGTTGGCTAGGCACAGTGTTCTGAGTTTCGGAGCCTGACTAAAAAAACAAGGCAGAGAAACTCGATCAGGAGACGAGCACTAGGGGACTTTAACGCCATATTGTGGTGATGAAGTTGGAAGCTCTTATCTGTCACAATCTAACTAAGAAACCCGCTGTTTCTTGTAAGCAGCGGGTTTGCTATGATTTTAGTTAGTTATTAACTGTGTCTTTTTTTCGAATTGATCTCGTAAGCGGGTGATTTTTTCAAAGTCGTCAGTAATGATGCCAGTGATCCCATGCTGTAACAAAAGTTTAGCTTTGTGTTCATCATTGACCGTCCAAACTCTTTGTAAAATTCTGGCTGATTGGTAGTGCTTTAAGTGTAGACCGCTCAACCCCTCTTTTTTGATCGTCTTTTCTGGATGAAAGATCCGATGAGATGACAAAAAATTATAATTTTGATGGGGATCGATCTGACGGCAGTTACGCAGTGTTTGCAAATCAAAAGATGAGTAGATCATTGGGTGAACTAGGTTAGTTTCTTTTACCATTTGTAAAACTATTTCTTCTATTTGGGGATAATGTATCTTGTTTGTCTTAAATTCTAAATTAGCATAAACGTTTTGCCCGGCTAATAATGAAAGGACCTCTTTCAAAGTCGGGATCGGTTCACCGTTAGCGAGATGGAAATTACGCAATTGTTTAAGTGTGTAATCATGGACACGACCACTGCCATTGGTGGTCCTATCAAGAGTTTCGTCGTGGATCACTACGGGTATCTGATCTTTGGACAAATGAACGTCAAACTCAAGTCCGTCAATATGATGAGCTAAGGCATACTTAAATCCAGCTAAGGAATTTTCAGGGAAATCAAAGGGTGCACCACGATGTCCAAAAATTAGGGTATGATCAGTCATTTTAGCTCTCCTTTTAGAATAATTATTGTTAACTGTATTATACGTGCTGACTGTAATAGCTGAGTGATAAGTTTGTAACGAATACGTCAAACATCAGCTGCTCTATCTCGTTTAACAAGCACACATTCTAGCACACTCAAGTGGAGAATTAAAATAATCAATTTGTTTAAAGAAAGTCTCGCTTTTTAAATAATGTTATAGAGAAACAGAAAAGAGTATTCAAAATGTTGACCTGTTACTCATCGGTGTCCTTACAAATTTCTAGTAGCTGATTTTTTTAGTCGTCGTTTGTAAAATTAAGTTAGAAAT
>NZ_AZFI01000159.1 GCF_001435755.1 Ligilactobacillus acidipiscis DSM 15836
CCTCCTCGTATGGTACCGAGCATCTATGATAATTTGAAGATACCAGATAAAACTATTTATGTAAACGTTTTATTTTGCTTAAATAAGCGGTTTCTAATAATTCAACATAATTCTACCAAATACCCTGTGTTGTATAATTATGAAGCGCAAGTATAACACGCTCGCGTCAACATGAGATCTTCAACGTTAATGCTCGCGATCACAACTAGTGGATTCTCAGGAGCCGCTAGCTTCCACAACGAATCGTTATTATCTAATCACCCAATACATCAGTCCTTTTTAAATCCCTCCACGGCCAGAAGCAGAACACTTGCTCGTATATACCTATGGGGGTATATTATTTAGTGACAAATACTTACTAAAGGAGTCATCTAAAATGATTAAAGAAATACATGATCAAGATTTTGCCAAAGAAACAGATACTGGTATCGCCGTTATTGATTTTCGCGCGGACTGGTGCCCACCATGTCGCATGATGGACCCAATTCTTAAGTCCCTTTCTGAAGACCCCGCATACAAGGACCAGGTCAACTTCGTTTCATTGAACATTGACCATGAACAAGCTACGGCCAGTCAATTCCAAGTTCAAGGAATTCCAACCTTCCTGATTAAGAAAGATGGCCAAGTCGTCAGTCACATGGTCGGAGCACGTCCTAAGCCTGATTTTGAAGCCGAACTCAAAAAAGCACTTGCCTAATTACGAAGGGGGCATCATGAATCATGGCAACTACTGAAGAATATGTCACTAACAAGCAGATCAAGACCCGGCTGAAACGCTCGGCTGGTCAACTGGACGGCGTTTTACGTATGATGGACGAAAATCGTCCTTGCGAAGATGTCTTAGTTCAACTTTCAGCAGTGGAATCAAGTATCGACAAGGCCATGAAACTCGTCATCGCCCGTAATATTAATAATTGTGTAGATGCGATGACCACGGCTGATATTCAGAATCTTGAACACTCCTTGGATCTACTGCTAAAAACCAAATAACGCCAAAAAAGACGGTGTCGCCAATCTCAGTTGGTTATACCGTCTTTTTAGTGCCAGTTGACTCAGTTAAGCACCGTATCCGTCAGGCAACTTATCGAGTCAATCTTTCCAATCGCCCTTTTTCCAGTCATCGTCGTCATCACTGTGGGACTGCTCGGCATCCTTGGGCGCTCGTTTTGCTCGCTTCAACAGTACCGCCGTTGAAACCACCGTTAAGAACCCAGTCGCAATAATAAAGACAAATGTCCACATCACAATATCGCTAATCGCCATCTCGGGGCCCTCCCATATAATTTAATTGTCGTTAGTATAGCGCAGGCCCGTTGTAATAGCAAAAACGCCCTGGATAGTTTGCCCACACAATCGCTATCCAGAGCGTTTAATTCTTCAGCGACAACGACCTAATCGTTGTCATCCTCATCTTCTTCCTCCAAACCAGTTCGAGCATCGTTACCAAGATAAGCTTGTAATTCCCGAATATTGCGATTGTTACTGCCACGATAAGCAACTAACCAAGCCGCCAGTGCCGGCCGGGTTTCTTTTTCAGCAAGCTTGATAGCCCGGTCAACGAATAGGTTTTCCGTATCAAAATCCTTGATTGTTGCGGCCACGAGTTCATCAGCAGATTGATACTTGAAAGCCCCATTTTCTTCCAACATGGAATACTTGNCTGGTTTTCATCTAGGAGTAATTCGCCTAATTCAGCAAACTGACGGACATTCTGATCTAACAAACGTTGATATGCTGTCCGCAATGCCAATGATTGTGGTCCTTTAACGTACCACTTCACTTGGGTCAACTTAACGTAAGCAACCATTAAGTTAGATAAAATGTGATTCGTCATTGCGCCCGCTGTTGGGACATGGTGATCAATGTCACTCTGTTTTAATTCCGCTGCGTATTGTTCGTCGATCGTTAGTTCACTCATCGTTTATTCCTCCTACTTAACCTTGACGTTTTCAACTTCGTAACCAAGTCCGGTAACAACTTGTGCCAAATCATCGGCATTCGTCACTTCAGGATCAAAGTTAGCCTTTACCTTGCTGGCATTGAATAGCACCTTAACATTCTCAACGCCGTCATGGTTAGCAACGGCCTTTTCGATCTTGGTCATGCATGATGGGCAAGTCAACGTTCCTAATTGCATAATAATTTTCATAATCAATTACCTCCGTGTCGTTCATTTGATAGTTCTATCATAACCGGATTTGATTGATCAGAACTTGACGGCCGTCAAGAAATTCAAAAAAGTTTTACGCTACAATATAGTTATTAAAACAGTAGGAAATTTAAAACGTCAAACCCTATCTACCAAGCAAAATCTGTTATAGTTAGGGTGAATTTATTCAGGAGGTGGGCCTTATGGCAGAACATGAATGTGTGCAGTTAGTCCCAATTTTTAGCGAACTCGGTAGTGAACAATTAGACACCATCGAATCGATCGTTCGTCACCACCACTATCCAGCCGGCAGCACTTTATTTGGTGCTGACGATCCACTGGATTCACTGATGATTGTTGCCAATGGGCAGGTTAAAGTCTATCAGCTAGCTGCCAATGGTCGCGAGCAGTTACTATACCTATTACAAACTGGTGATATCGATGGCGAAGCTGCCTTATTTGAAAATCAACGGCGGACCTCATTCGGTGAAGCCTTAGTACCGACGGATGTTTGCAGTATTCGCCGTTCAGACTTTCAAGACTTGATGCAAAAATATCCCAGTATCAGCATCAACGTCTTAAACGTCTTTGGCAAACGTCTCAGTCAACTGGAACGTCAAATAACCAGCACGGCCACTGAATCCGTCGAAGCCCGTTTAGCGAACTATATCACTGAAACAGCGGCAGCGCTCAAAACCGACACGTTTAAACTACCATTAAAGAAAAAGGACCTGGCGACGTTCCTCGGCACCACCCCTGAAAGCATCAGCCGTAAGCTCGCCTTATTCGAGCGTCAAGGCCTAATTACGCAAAAGCCTGGCAAGGTCATCGAAATTAACAATGCCGACCAGCTATTATTAACTGAATAATGGCTACTAATTAAATTATCCTTAATCCCCCGGATGACTAGCGAAATCACTGTTAGTCATCCGGGGGCTTTTACGTCAACCATCACGCTGCCTCATAAGGTGATTTACAGGCACTAACAGCTCCTGCATGCCGATAATTCAGAAGTAATCTTGAACTTTACATTAACATTCACAACCCATCAGCTACTGATTCAGGACTATTAAGATGATTAGTATCATTTTTTACTGAGTCGGTACCAGATGATACCACTGAGAATAATCTAAGGTATAATTAACTTAGTATTAGAAAATTTATTAGGGAGTGGATTTAATGGCAACCATTAATCAAGCAGCAGTAAAACAAGATCTCTACGATGCCGTCAACGGCGAGTGGCTCAAAACCGCCGTCATTCCGGATGACCATTCTTCAACCGGGGTCTGTATGGACTTAGTTGATGCCATTGAAAAAACGTTAATGCATGACTTTGATGCAATGGCGGCGGGAACAGTTACCCCGACGATCCTCAGCTAACCGAATTCATTAAGTTTTACCGCTTAGCTAAAGATTTCGACCAACGCAATGCCAATGGTGCGGAACCAATTCTGCCGTGTCTCAAGCAAATTGATAGTTTAAGCGACTTTGCTGACTTACAACAACGGATGCCCGATTGGATCTACGACGGCCCCCATTACCATTCAGCTTGGATGTCGACGCTGATATGAAAAATACCAAGGTCAACGCCTTATTTGCCCAAGTACCTGGGACTATCTTGCCCGACAAGACATACTACGACGAAGGCAACCAGGCCGGCCCTAAGTTGCTACCAATTTACGCTAAAATGATGACCGAACTGTTGCAAAAAACTGGTTACGAAAAGGACGAAGCACAAAAAATCGTTGATGACACGCTGCAATTCGATCGTTTGATCGTTCCGTGGATCAAATCCGCTGAAGAGTCGGCCGATTACAGTAAGATGTATAATCCTCGCAAATTCAACGATTTTGTTAACACTAGTCGTTATTTAGACTTAGCCGCCATCACCTACTCCGTCATCGATGTTAATCCCGACCTCGTCATCTTGCCAGAACCCGCCTTCTTCGATCACTTTAATGAAGTAGTTAATCCTGATAACTTCGATCTGATGAAGAACTGGATGAAAGCTAAACTCGTTCAACGGTACAGTGGTTACCTCAGTGATGAAATGCGGGTATTAGCCACGACTTATTCACGGGCATTGTCTGGTCAAAAAGAACCGCGGAACCAAGCTAAGAGTGCCTACTATCTAGCTACCGGAACTTTTGATCAAGTCGTTGGACTCTATTACGGCCACGAGTGTTTTGGTGATGGTCTGCTCGTCACAGCGTTGCCAA